>NZ_JBFTNT010000091.1:0-14328 GCF_056397585.1 Pedobacter sp. 05L430
CCCATGTCCAGACCTTTCAACCTGCTATCTATAGTTGATTTTGCCGAAAGTAAGATAATTCCGATATGACTTGTCAATGCGGAATTACGTATTAGCCCTGCTATTTCATAACCATCTTTTCCCGGTAACATAATATCTGATATCACTATATCCGGCAAATCCTGCTGAATGATGTTCCAGGCCTGTTCACCATTATTACAGGTATTTACCTCATAATACTCCCTAAAAAAATTTGCAATATATTCTGCAAGGCCAGAATGATCATCGATAACCAATATTGTGGGAAGGTTAGTTGACAGGTCATCTTCAGAAGTTGTTGGTAAAGTATCTGCTTCTGTATTACCTGATACGTTTGACAACTCTACCTCTTCAATCAATTGAACCGGAAGTGTAACTGTAAATGAAGAACCAATTGTCTGTTTACTTTCGACTTCAATCGTACCGTTGAGTAAGGTAACCAACTCTTTAGTATAGGCTAATCCAAGTCCGGTTCCATTTGGATTGAGGAAGGAAGTACCTGATGCTTGATAAAAAGGTTTAAATAAATCAACTAATGTTTCATCAGACATACCTATGCCGTTATCTGACAGATTCAATTGAAAGTAGTTCTTATGATCAAATTGCTTAAAACTTATTTTTAACGTTACAATGCCCCCCTCCTGAGTAAATTTAATTGCATTTGACAAAAGGTTATTCAGTATTTTCTCGAGCTTATCTCCATCAAACAAGCAATAACTGTCCGGTATATCCTCTTCAATAAATTTCAGCGTGATATGTTTACCGTCGGCAAGTGGCTGAAATGAAAATAATATCTCATGGCTAAGCTCTTTGATATTACCTACCATTTCCGTTTTGGTCAGTTTACCGGCCTGAGATTTGGATAGATCCATCATTTGGTTAATAAGCCTAAGTAAATGGCTTGCATTTCTGTAAACAGTGTTCAATAAATTCTTCTCTTTGCCATTGGTACTAAGTCTGAGGAGATATTCAGTAGGAGCGGTTATAAGTGATAATGGGGTCTTAAATTCATGGGTAATGTTGGAAAAAAACTTTGACTTTAAGGATTCAATTTCAATCCGTTCCTCTGCTTCACGACGACCAAGTACCATTTGTTCATAAGCGATATTGGATTTAGCAAGTTCTGTAGCCAAGCGCTCTGAGTGGGTAAGTGCCCCTGTAAAACGAAGTGCAAGAACGATTGCCTGGAGTAAAAGCAAAACCAAAAAAGCAAATGGTAGCAGGAAGCCGGTATTAATGAGCTTAGCCTCATATAAAGAATCATTAAGCAGGCCGATAAAACAGGCTAAAATGCCAATTAATAGCAGGGTATTATTCAGAGGATGATCTCGTAGGTGTTTGGTAAGAAAGTAAACTGTAAAGCAACCCATCCACGCCGCCATGATAATCACAACGATTAACAGATTTCCATATACTTGGTTTGGGCTAAGCCATACCAAACAGGTATATGCTAATCCAATAATCAGGAATATGCGTTTCATAAAGAGTGGGAAGCGTACAAGTTCTGTAGAGGTTAAAAAGTAAACAAAGCCCAATAAACAGACCGGAAAAAGAGTATACAAAATCTTGAGCCCGAGTGAATAGCTAAATCCTGGTAAAAAATAAAACAGGAGTGGTGTCATCGAAAAGCAGGCTCTCAATGCTAGTGCCAGGCATAATATGGCAAAAAAAAGTGCAGCCTTTTCTTTTCGGCGCATTGCAAATATAGCAAGATGGTAAATCCCCATAATAAGTAAACTTCCCACCAAAAATGCATCTGCAATAAAAGATTTATCACTGATCTCTGTTATCTTCTCTGGGCTGCCGATAGTTATTGACGACCACATTCCGCCAGATGAAAAATGGTAATTGGATAACTGAAGCAGCAAAAAGACTTTATCTGATTTTGCAGTAAAATACACAAGTTTTGAAACGCTTTTGGGAATCATATTGGAACTGGTGTCCACTTCCCCCATCGTTGCTACAAGTTTTCCATCTACAAACAGCTTATATGCTGAGGGTAATGGGGGTAGCAAAAGTGCCCAGTTTTCACCAGCTTTTGGTAGCAATATGGTAAGGCCATAAGTTGCGTAACCAAAACTCTTGTTAAAAAAATTTGCATCGGAATTAAATGGTGTCCAATTTCCCGGAACTGTTGTGTATTTTTCTGCAGTTTTCAATTCCGCCTCACTCGCAAGCTTCTTCCAGGCAAAAAGCCACTCACCTGATAATTTTATCGGAGGATCCTTTTCCGGACGGTAGGATTTTAAATTAACAACGCCGTTTACACATAATGGTGAAGTTTGAGCACTTACTGAGTTTATAAGAAGAATAAAAGCAAGAAACAATAGGCCGCTAATTAACTTCATATAAAAATTTATAAGTTATTATCTAAACTTCATAAAATTAGAAAAATTAACAACAAGGAAAGAAACAAAATTATAGGGTTCTAGATGCCGAATTCTAAAAAATGACCAATGTTCGCTTGAACATGGTCATTTTTTTTATGTTCTCCCCTATTCAATTGAATTGCTCGTATTTTAACTCCGTTTCTCTCCAAAAGCAGCTCTTCATAGAAACCTTTATAATAAACATCCTTCACCTCAAAGCGCCTGCTGTTCCATGAGCTTTTTAGCTCAACCCATTCCGGATAAAAAACTACGTGTTCTTTTGTTGCATCAATCCCAAGTTTCAAGGCATCATCTGCATTTAAAACTACGGCATTACCCAATATTTGGGCAGTATATATGTGATCCGGATGATGATAGATGTGTGACGGTTTTCCTGTTTGTAAAAGCTGACCCTCTTTCAGAATCAATAGTTCATCTGACAAAAACAAACCGTCGGCAGGATCATGAGAAACCATGATAACGGTAACTCCCGTATCAGCAGCAATTCGTTTGATATCAGCACGCAACTGGTTTTTCAATAATGCGTCTACCTGACTGAATGGTTCATCCAGCAATAAAACTGAGGTATCGCTTACCAATGCTTTCGCTATTGCAACACGTTGCTGCTCTCCCCCACTCAGTTCAGTAATTTTCTTTTCTTTAAGATGCATGATGTGCAAATGCGCCATCATGGCCATCGTTTTATCGTGCTTGGATTGCACGTTTGTGTTCGACAGCATGGAAGCAATATTATCATACACCTTGGCGTAGATATTAAGGGAGAAATCCTGGGTAACCATTTTCATTTGCTTGTGACCTGGTATCAGTTGCTCATCGGGGCCGAGGATTCTTTTCCCTTCAAAAAGCACTTCACCACTATCTACCTTTAGTAAGCCATAGATACATTTCAGCAATGTCGATTTCCCGCTACCGCTTTCTCCAATAATGGCTACAATATTTCCCTTTTTAATATCAAAGCTAATATTTTTAACTCCAGAAGCCTGTTCAGTCTGATATTGCTTGGTCAGGTTTTTTACGCTAATGATCTGTTCTTCCACAATTCAAAGATAATATAAAAGTGTTGGTCAGTAAACAAAAAAATCCCGCAGTATATACCGCGGGATTGGTTTTATTTGTGTGTGTTGTGTGTTTTAATTTAAGCCAAGCGTAACGCCGAATGCCATATTTTTTAATCCCTTTTGAGCTGCGCTTGCAAACATGTCACTAGCAGAGTATTTAGCAAATACACCGAAAGCGCCATAACCTAACCTAACTGTACCGCCATAACGGAAGGATTGAAAGTTGTAATCATCACTAACTTTTACTTTTCCTCTTTCGTTACTGATTTGTTTTACTTTTCCATTTAAAAGGAACCCGACTTCTGGCCCGAATACAAAGTAAAATCGGTTGCCATGATCGTTTTCTTTAGTGCGTAATTCAAAATTGAAAGGAATGTGTACATAGCTGCTAGAGAAACGATTTTTAGAGAAATGAATATCTTCCTGAACATAAGTAAGCTCACTTGCATTTTTCTGCATGGTGATATCTTTGTTCAACCTGATGTGCGTCCAGTCGAAACCACCTGCCAGATAGATCTTAAAGTTTGAATTGAAACGATAGCCAAACTGGATGATATCGAAAGAGAATGTACTTGTTTTACCACCTCTGTAATCCAGGAAGTCATTTTCAGGAGATAAGGTAAAGCTTCCATTATCTATTAATCTTGAAAACCCAAGGTCCACTCTGGTTATGGTTATTCCGCCAATAAAGCGGCCCTTAGACATATTGGTTTTCCCAGTAGAGTCCTTTTTGCCGATGGTGATACCAACGCCAAGGTCCATATCGAACTTTTTCATTTTACGTTCTTTGGTTACGGTAGTATCTTGTTGTGCACTGGCAGTTTGAGCTATAGCACCGGTAAGTCCGCTTACGATAAGTGCTGTTAATAATAGACGTTTCATTGTATGTATTGGTTTGTGTGTTTCCTAATTCTATTTATCTGACTTTTTATTAAACTTTATGAAACCTATGTTAATGGACACTAAAGATGAATTATCGTCATTGGTATCAAACTGTATAAATTTCTTTTCTCTCTTATCTACTTTGTTAACTACAAAATTCACCAGATCTCCTACATTCCTAATCCCCTTATTCTCTTGATGTTCAGGCTCAAGAGCAGCGTCTGTATATTCTGAAGGGTCTGCTTTTGCGATCATCACTTCTTCTTTGGGAGCTTCTTCTTTTGGTTCAACTTTAGCTAACGTGCTAACAACTTCCGGTTGCTTAATAACAGGACGATCGCTTGTTGCTTTTGGTTGCAAAGCGGCCAATTCTTTTTCTCTGTTGCTTAATTTTATGCGTGGTGCAATAATTAGCGGAGTACTTTCAACCTTGTCTGTAACCGCTGAGCTAACATTGCTTACTTGTACCGGAGTTTTAACAACAGTAACTGCCGGAACCGGAGAAACATCGTTGCTTGCCACCTCGGGTGCCTGCAACCTGATCTTTTCTGTTTTTTGCATCGGCATCAATAAACCTATAGTTACCGCAATTACAGCAACTGCTGCTGCCATCCAGTAAACCGGTAAACTACGTTTAGGTTTGGGCGACAGTTGCTCCGAAATACCGTTCCACAGGTCTGCTGAAGGTTGCATTTCCGCCTCCTCAAACTTATCTCTCAACAACTGATCAAACGCTTTATCCTGCATGTGTTGCATAATTTATGCCCTCCATTTTTATAATTTCTTCTTTTAATATCGCCCTTGCTCTAGACAATTGCGATTTGCTTGCTCCTTCAGAAATGCCCAATGTTTCAGCAATTTCTTTATGAGAATATCCTTCTATGATGTACATGTTAAACACCACTCTATAGCCATCGGCTAACTTTTGAATCACTTTTAATAAATCCTGCATTCCCAATCGGCTAAAATCAAAGCCTGTTGATGGCTGATCATAAGCATCCTCAATTGGAACAACATTCATAGTCCTTAAATTTTTACGGTAACTTTCAATTGCTGTATTTACCATAMCTTTTCTAATCCATCCTTCAAAAGCCCCATCTCCCCGGTATTCATTTATTTTCTGAAAAATTTTAATATAACCCATTTGCAATACGTCTTCTGCCTCCATCTTATCTTTTGCATAACGCATACAAACTACAAGCATCTTGGGCGCAGTTTGCCTGTACAGGGCCTCCTGCATCTTCCGGTTGCCTGCTTTGCATCCTTCTAATAATTCATTTATACTATATTGCGTCAATTTCATTTGTGTGTTTGGTATATAGTAGATGAAGCAACTATAGAAAAGGTTGCACGCAGTAATAAAAAAAATTAAAGGGGGTTAGCAATCGTGCTTTTTGCGGTAATGTTTGTACCATTTTACGGCAAGCATAATTACTACTGAAAATATGACGAGCCCAACGAGGCCATAAATCCAGTTCACGGCGCTTTTTAGCACGACTGTAAACACAATAGCTACAAGTAGGATTGTTGCTACCTCGTTCCACAACCTAAGGTTAAACGAGCTTATTTTGCATGTACCTTGTTTCAGCTGCTTCATTATATTCTGGCAAATAAAATGATAAACCAGCAGGGCTGCTACAAAGCCAAGTTTTACATGAAACCAGGGCGTTTGCAATAAACCGGGGTGTATGCAAACCATTCCTGCACCTGCAAGTACAGTGAGTACCATTGCAGGTGTAGTAATGATATTCCAAAGTTTGGCTTCTATCCTTTCGTATTCCTTTTGCAGGATATTACGCTCGATTTCGGGCCTGTCTTCGGCTTCAGTATGATAAATAAACAGACGAACACTATAAAACAATCCTGCCATCCAGCTTACAACAAAGATGATGTGAACAGACAGAATGTAATAATAGTACTTCTCCATTTTTAGATTAGTATTTAAAGTCTTTGATTACTTCAATCGCATATTTTACGTTGTCGAACGGAATATCAGGCATAATACCGTGGCCAAGATTAAAGATAAATCCATTCTCTCCACGCATACGCTCAAACAAGCGAAGAATCTCTCTCTTAATAACGGGTTTATCTGCATACAGTATATGCGGATCCAGGTTACCCTGAACTGCAATACCAGCTGGCAAACTTTTTTTGATATTTAACAAATCCGCGTTCCAGTCTACCGAAACTACATCTGGTTTGGCCTCAGCCATAATAGGCGCAAATACAGAACTTCCTTTACAAAATGAAATTACGGGAATGTCTTTTCTGTTTAAGTTCGCAATGATCTCCTGAATATAACGATGAGAGAATTCCTGGTAATCGTTCCAGGACAACGCCTGTGCCCAGCTATCAAAAATCTGGATGGCATTCACACCTGCAGCAATTTGAAGGTTCAAATAATCGGCAGTAACTTTTGCTATTTTAGCCAATAGTTTGTGTGCAACCTCTGGTTGATTGTGAATCAATAGCTTGGTTGTTTTAAAATCTTTTGATGAACCACCCTCAACAAGGTAGCTCATAACAGTAAAAGGAGCACCGGCAAAACCAATTAAAGGAATGCTTCCGTTTAAACGTTGTTGTATAACTTTAATAGCATCTGCTACGTATTGCAAACGGTCTAAAACATCAACCTCAAGTGCATCTACATCTTTTAATGTACGTACTGGGTTGGCAAACTTTGGTCCAACACCCTGGGTAAAGCTTAAATCTCCGCCCATTGCCTCGCCTGTTACCAAAATATCCGAGAATAAAATAGCAGCATCGATACCCAGTAAATTAACCGGTAACATAGTTACATCAGCAGCAATTTCAGGTGTTTTGCACATTTCAAGGAAGGAGTACTTATTTTTGATCTCCCAGTATTCAGGCATAAAACGGCCAGCCTGACGCATCATCCAAACTGGTGGGCGTTCTGTTTGCTTTGAAAATGCTGCATCTAAAAATAACGTGTTCATGTAAATCTATTTTGTTTATAAGTTGTTCGCTTCTATCTCAATCTTGTTAATTATATCTTTTGCTTTTGGGGTACTGGCCAATTCTTTTGCTTTCGCGATATAGGCCCTGCTCCGCTCACCATCTTTCTTTCTAAGCGCAAGATTGGCAAGATGGATCAATACAAAAGCTTTATCATTTTTTCCACCCAACGGGAAACGACTTGCGATCTGAAAATGATGTTCTGCAACATCATATTCTTCTTTCTTCAGGGCAATATTAGCACGCATAAACTCGTAATACCCCCTTCGGTTTCTTGCAAGTCTATCCGGATTTGGCACTTCAGCCAATATGCGTTCTGCTTTTTCATATTCGCCATTCTTAAAATATTTGGAGGCAAGAAGCACAGAACTGTGTTTAAAATGACTCCAAAGTACAAAGGCAAAGAAAAGGCCTGCCAATGCGGCAAGCTGATACTGATCATAAAAAAGGCATGCTAAAGCGGCAATCATAAAAATTGCCATCAGTGCATACCTGCCTTTGGTATTGTACATTAATGAATATCAGTAAATTTATAACCTACCCCTCTGATAGAGTGAAAATAAACCGGGTTTTTCTGATCTGGCTCAAAATACTTACGGAAGGTTAATATAAAGTTATCGATAGTACGTGTTGATGGATAAACATCGTAATTCCAAACTGTTTCTAAAATCTGCTCACGCGATACTGCTTCGTTTTTACGCTCAATCAGTAATTTTAACAGCATGGTTTCTTTTTTTGTTAAAGGAACAATAAGGCCATCATCCTGTTTTAATTCAAAAGAGTTAAAATAGATGGTCTTATCTCCTATTTTATAAGAGTTAAGTTCTTTCAGATCATCAGCTTTCATGCTGCGTTTAACCAAAATACCTACTCTTAAGATCAGCTCTTCCAAATTAAATGGTTTAACCAAATAATCGTCAGCACCTTTTTTCAGACCCATAACACGGTCTTCGCTTGTATTTTTGGCCGTTAGGAAAAGGATAGGAACTTCAGTGTTTTCCAAACGAATTGTTTCACAAACCTGGAAACCATCCATTTCAGGAAGCATCACGTCTAAAATAATCAGGTTAAAACGCTCTTCTTTAAAAACCTTTAAAGCAGTTTTACCGTCTTTTACCGCATGAACTTTATAACCTTCAAGTTCAAGGTTTAATTTTATTGCATCTAATAAGTGGTCTTCATCCTCAACCAGTAATATTCTTAATTTCTGTGGCATAATCAACTAAATGTTATTTCAAAAATTGCACCCTGTGGTGCGTTATCTTTAACGCTGATATCAGCGTCATGGCTTTGTAGAACTTCTTTAACAATAAACAGGCCTAAACCTGTTCCTTTTGATTTTCTGACATTTTCGTCACCTACACGATAGAATTTATCAAAAATAAGCATCTTTTCAGCGTCAGGGATACCTGGCCCTTTGTCAGTTACCCTTAAAAAAGGATGCCCATCTTTATTTGTCAATTCCACACCAACCTCTGCACAAGGTCCAGAATATTTAACTGCATTTTCAACCAGGTTAGTTACCACAGACGACAGCGCAAACTGATCGCCCACTACCTTAACCCCGGGCTGTATTTTTGGATTTATCAGCTGTTCACAACCACACGAATGGATCTGCAACCTATCAGTGATTCTTGAAACCATTTCCGAAAGATCAAATTCTTCTTTAGGGAACGAATAAGACCTGTTTTCGATCTTGGTAGCCAACAACATGTTTTCAACCAAATCATCTAAACGTTCAATATCCTTTAATGAATTATTCAGTAAAGAAGTTTGTCTCGCTTTATCCAGGTCACGTTTAACGATGGTTTGTATAGATAATTTTATAGCCGCCAAAGGCGATTTTAACTCATGTGTTACCGAGAGTAAAAAGTTCTGCTGCTGCTCTCTTAGCCTGTCTTCTTTTTTAATAGATTGATGCAAAAAATACGCTCCAATACACAATAAGAACAGAAATACAGATCCCTCGCCCATTACCATAGCCATCCTGGACGGTTGTAATTTAACTACAAGCGTGCCCCAGGAAATTAATTGCACTAAAGAGTACAACAGCAGGAAATAAAATATAACGATTGATTTCTTCAAGACAGTTAGTAGTTTATATTATAAATATACCCAAAATTTACTTATTCCTGAAAACAACATCAAGGCTATCAAATATAGCTCTCTTTGCTTTTTCAAGCTCTATTTTAGTATGCGCAGCAGAAACAAAACCTACCTCATAGCCCGACGGGCCAAGGTAAATACCCCTGTTTAACAACTCTCTGTGCATTACTTTAAATTTCTCCATGCTTGCCGGATCAATATCCTCGGCACATTGAATTTTATCTTTGTCCGTAAAAGCCAGCCAGAAAATAGACCCTACATGGAATACTTTTAATTTGTAGTTTCTTGCAGTTGCAAAACGCTGTATGCTCTCGGCAAACTCAGAAGCTTTATTGTTTAAATCTTTATAAAAACCAGAACGTAGTAGCTCCGTCAACTGGGCAATACCTGCAGCCATGGCTACGGGATTTCCAGATAAGGTTCCTGCCTGATAAACACCCCCATCAGGAGAAATATGAGACATGATTTCGGCCGATGCGCCATACATTCCTACAGGCAAACCACCACCGATAATTTTACCATAGGTAACTATGTCAGGCTTTATGCCATAATGTCCTGCAGCACCTTCGAATCCCAATCTGAATCCGGTGATTACTTCATCAAATATTAAGAGTGCTTTGTTCTCTTTACAGATATGCTGTAAAAACTGAATATATTCTGCATCCTGCATCAGCAATCCGTTGTTAGCAGGAATTCCCTCAATAATGACGGCGGCTACTTCATCTTTAAATTGTTCGAATGCTTTTTTCAAAGCTTCGGTATCATTCAAAGGGATTACGATGGTTTCCTGAGCAAATGATTTTGGAACGCCGGCAGAAGAAGTTTCGCCAAAGGTAACCAGACCTGAACCTGCTTTTACCAATAGTGAATCGCTGTGTCCATGATAGCAGCCTTCAAATTTGATGATCTTATCACGACCTGTATAGCCACGCGCCAATCTGATGGCCGACATTACTGCCTCGGTACCAGAACTGGTAAAACGTATCTTTTCTACAAGTTTATTGTTTTTAATAATCAGTTCTGCAAGCTCGTTTTCTAATGCAGTAGGTGCGCCAAAGCTCATCCCGTTTTGCATTACTTCTGTAACCTTTTCACGAACTTTAGCATTGTTATGGCCAAGAATTAATGGACCCCAGCTACCGCAAAAATCTATAAATTGATTTCCATCAGCATCCCATACAAAGCATCCATCGCCCTTTTGAATAAACAATGGTGTTCCGTAAACCGATTTAAAAGCCCTAACCGGAGAATTTACGCCTCCAGGAAAATAGTTTTTAGCCTTCTCGTACAGCTCTGCCGATTTCTCTCTGGAAATATCCGGTTTACCTCCTGTATTTACAGGCATATCACCTTCATTTCCCGAAAACATTTTTTTTAAAGATTCTAACATATTACATCCAATTCTTTTCTACTATATCTCTTATATGGTAAGTTGTTATAATGCTTGCCCCTGCGCGTGCAAATGCATGCATGGTCTCCATCACTACTTTTTGTTCATCTATCCAGCCTTTTTCTGCAGCTGCTTTTACCATAGAGTACTCTCCTGATACATTATAGCAGGCTATTGGCAAATCTGTGTGCTGTTTTAAGTTATGCATTACATCAAGGTAAGCCAAAGCGGGCTTAACCATTAATACATCTGCCCCCTCACTTTCATCAAGCAATGCTTCTCTTAAAGCTTCATTGCCATTTCTAAAATCCATTTGATAAGCTTTTCTATCTCCCTTACTTGGCGCGCAATCAGCAGCCTCTCTAAAAGGCCCGTAATATGCTGAAGCAAATTTTGTAGCATGCGACATGATTGCCGTATTTACAAAACCTGCACCATCAAGTACACTTCGCATTGCACCAACCCTGCCATCCATCATATCTGAAGGGGCAAGCATATCAGCACCTGCCTGTGCATGGGTAAGTCCCATTTTGGCAATTACTTCAACGGTTGCATCATTTTGTACATAGTCATTTTCTAGTATGCCGCAATGTCCATGTGTAGTATAAGAACAAACACAAACATCCGTAACTATGTATAAATCGTCGCCAAAGTTTTTCTTAAGCAAACGAACTGCCGAAGGTACTAAAGAATGATCATGATATGCTGAATGGGCATCCTCACTTTTTTCATCTCCTACACCAAACAACATGATTTTGTTTACACCTAATTTAAGTCCCTTTTCAACATCTTTAACCAATGTGTCTTCAGAGTAATGGTTGATTCCCGGCATTGCGTCTAAAGCATGAACAACATTTTTACCCGGTACAATAAAGTACGGATAAATGAACATATCTTTCGACAACCTTGTTTCGGCTACCATTTCCCTAACTACAGGGTTTTTCCTCAATCTACGTGGACGGTGTAACATATCAACCTCTATTTAACTTCCTTTATTTTATTTCTATTCCAAACACAGCCTCAGCCAATCCGATCTCATCCGGCGAGTAAGGTAAGGTATATTTTATACCCATCTCATCAAATTTTTTCGCTGTTGAATTACCAATAGCAATAATCTGTTGTCCGGGATCTAATAAGTTCTCCACAAAATAGGCATCAACGTTAGATGGGCTGGTAAAAATCAGCACATCAGCGTAAGTCTGATCTATATCATCTTCAAATACAGTCTCGTAAATAGGTAAGTCTATTACTTTTGTATCTGCTGTTAAAGCTTTTTGAATGGTCAATAAAGAATCTTGTGCTCGTGGAAACAATACCGTTTTTCCGGTAACTTCTTTAGCAAAAAGTTCAGCTACTTCCTCAATATCACCACCTTCTCCTTCGTAATCAGCCAGATAACCAGCTCTTCTTAACGAATCTTCAGAACCTCTGCCAGCAACGCCAAATTTAACGTGCTTAGGCAGTACAGGTTTTAGATTAAAGAAATAATCTACCGCATTTCTGCTGCTAAAAAAGATCCAGTCTACATGTCTGAAATGATATTGATCCAATACCGTTACAATAGGGAAAGTACGGATCAGTGATCTCGCGTCAATTTCTATATTGTGTTTTGCTAAAGCTTTTCTAAAATAGTTATGCTCCCCAACTTCTCTTGAAATAAATACTCTTGATGGGAATTTCCTATCCGCGGCAAATCTGCTCACAATCTTTTCAGCTAAACCATCAAGGTTTTCTACTCTATAAAATAAGCGATCAGGGAAATCTTCTTCGGTTTCTGCTTTAGAAGTCCAAACCTCATATAAACCATCTTCTTTTTTGCAGTAACAGCCTAGTGGCATGTGACAGCCACCTTCAAACAGGTTTAATACTTTTCGTTCAATTGCAATTTCCTCTGCAGTTTCCGGATCGTGTATTTTTTGAAGTAGTTCAAATAGTTCGGTATCGTTTTCTCTGATCTGAATAGCCAAAGCGCCTTGTGCAGGAGCCGGAACCAGTTCTGTAGTATCAACTACTTCTACATGGAACTCCGAAAGGTCAATTTTTAAACGGTTCACGCCAGCTTTAGCCAGCAGAATCGCGTCGTAATCTTCATCTCTTAATTTTTGGATCCTGGTCGGTACGTTCCCTCTTAAATCTTCAATATTTAAATCAGGACGTAATGCCAATATCTGCGCTTTACGTCTGTTAGACGATGTCCCCACCATTGCACCTGTTTTAAGCGATAATTTTTGGGTAATGTCTACACAATCTTTTAAAATTAAAAGAAGCTCTGCCGGATCTTCGCGTTCAGTAACCRCTGCAATTGTTAATCCTGCGGGGTGTACTGTAGGTAAATCTTTATGAGAGTGTACTGCTATATCGATGGTTCCACCTAAAAGTTCTTCTTCAAGCTCTTTAGTAAAGAACCCTTTGCCTTCCAGTTTATCTAATCTTAAGTTTAGAATCTTGTCGCCCTGCGTTTTGATGATTTTCAAATCTGCCTCAACGCCAATTCCTGCAAGTTTATCTTTAATGAAGTTGGCTTGCCATAAAGCCAGGTCGCTGCCTCTTGTACCGATAGTAAGTCTTTTCACGTTGATGCTAATTTTTTGGCAAATTTAGCTATTCTTTACCAATATCTCTTTTGCCATTACCATTGGTACGCTGATGTATTTTTTTTCCATATAATCCATCACGCGTTCCAGTACCAATCTGGAGTTTTCATCCAGGTTATTGATCTCTTCGGCAAAGATACCATTGATAGCAGTATGCTTAATTTCCTTGATTTTCTGAGGAACGCCACTCATGGCTATCTCAATTTCACGCTGGCGTAATACCAATTCAAAATCTTTGATGTTCTCTTCGATGATGTGTTCTGCGTTAACCAGTTCATCATAGCGTTCTTGTATATTTTTGCGGGCAACTTCTTTTAAAGATTCTACCTCTATGAAATGTATCGGGAAGTTTTTCACTACTTCAGGAGCAGTGTCGTTAGGGATGGCAAGATCTACAATTACCTTTTTACCAGTATCACCATTTAATAATTTCTTATAGATGGCTTCAGTAATAATAGGTTCTGTAGCACCGGTACAGGTAATAATTACATCAAATCCCTGATCGTAATTTTCTAGTTCTGAAAGTGGATATGCAGTGCCATTTAAATCTTTGGCCAGCGCTTCTGCATGTTCTAAAGTTCTGTTGAATACAGAAAAGTTAGAGTATTTATGTTTTTTAAGATATTGAGCGATGTTTTTGTTGGTTTCTCCTGCTCCGATGATGAGCAATTTTACATTGCCACACATTTTTAGGTCACGAAGTTTACGATAGGCAAGAGAAACAATGGAGACGGGGTTCTTGGAGATGTTGGTATGTGTGTAAACTTCTTTAGCTGTTTTTACCACACGGTTCATGATCATCCGCATATAATCGCCTGTAAATCCTGCAACCCTGCAAGCTTCATAAGCCTTCCGGATCTGGGCAAGAATTTCCTTCTCTCCAACTACCAGACTTTCTAAGGAACAGGATGTAC
>NZ_JBFTNT010000092.1:0-14254 GCF_056397585.1 Pedobacter sp. 05L430
ACATTATTTAATGCATCCTTTTTATCTGTATCTACTTGTGGGTTTGTCTTTAATATTGCAAAATTAAATGGAGATATAAGGTCCTTATTTTTCCAGATCTCTCCCTTTTCAAATTCGTACCTGAAACGTGGCTGTTTTGGTAAAAAAGCAGTTATTATCAATACAGAAAGCACCATCATGATATACTTAATGTTTGATGTATACTTACGGTAAAGTACCCTGTGAGAATTCTTGTTGATTTTTGCCAAAGCGATTTATGTTGAATTTGATTCAAAAATAACATTAATTTTTCATTTGAATGTTTGTTTTATTGCCTTTAAAGCTATAATGGATTTTAACTATCGACTCTTCATATACAAAAAACAACCTGGATACCTGCTAATTAACTATTGTTTTAATGGAAAATTATTGCTTACTTTATGATATCAAATTAATATCATTATGTATCAGGAAAAAATTATTACTCCGCCTGCGGGCATTCGAATGATTGCTGTATTTATTGCGCTCATATTATTTTGCGGATTACTGGCAATGGCAGCTCAAAGTTTTGTAGTTGTAGAAGTTATTTTAGCCATTTGTGGTTTTTTAATACTGCCTGGCTTTATCATCAACAACCCAAATGAGGCTAAAGTACTCACCCTTTTTGGCGAGTATGTAGGCACAGTTAAAACCGATGGCTTCTTTTGGGTTAACCCTTTAACCATTAAAAGAAAGGTATCATTAAAAGCGAGAAACCTAAACGGGCATCAGATTAAAGTAAATGATAAGCTTGGAAATCCAATTGAAATTGCAGCTGTTGTAGTTTGGCAAATAAAGGAAACTGCAAAGGCAACATTTGCAGTTGARGACTACCTGCAGTATGTAACAATACAAAGTGAAGCCGCCGTTAGACATTTGGCCAATATTTTTCCATATGATAATTTTGAAGATGAAGAGGCCACAATTACCTTAAAAGACGGTGCAGAAAAAGTAAGCTCATTACTTGAAGCCGAATTAAGCGAAAGATTGTCGCGGGCAGGAATAGAGGTTGTTGAAGCCAGAATTTCTCACCTTGCCTATGCCCAGGAAATTGCAAGTGCAATGTTACAGCGCCAACAAGCTACAGCCGTAATTGCTGCAAGGAAACTTATTGTGGAAGGTGCAGTTGGAATGGTAGAAATGGCTTTGGATAGACTTTCTGAAAAAAATATCGTAGAATTGGATGAGGAACGCAAAGCAGCTATGGTTAGTAATCTTCTGGTAGTGCTATGCGGTGACCGTAATGTTCAACCCGTTGTTAATACCGGGACATTATATAATTAACAATTAGATATGTCTGAAAAAGATAAAAAAGCTTTTGTTCTCAGAATAAACCCTGAACTACTTAAAGAGATTGAGAAATGGGCCGGAGATGAGTTTAGGAGCACCAACGGACAGATAGAATTTTTGCTCAATCAGGCCGTAAAATCCAACAGGAGAAAACGGTTAAACAAAAATGATACAGATCAATAATGTTAAAAATGGTCAGTTATAACCACTGAATGACTGTAATTATATAACTTTGCTTTCAACTAACTTAAAACACAGTAAATGAGAGAAGTAGTAATTGTATCTGCTATCAGAACTCCAATTGGTAGCTTTGGAGGTGCATTATCAAGCTTTTCTGCTACCCAATTAGGCGCTTTGGCCATCAAAGCGGCAGTGGAAAAAGCAGGACTAAAGCCCTCAGATATTCAGGAAGTTTACATGGGCAACGTCTTATCAGCCAATATTGGTCAGGCGCCTGCAACACAGGCAGCTAAATTCGCTGGTCTGCCCGATCTTCCTGCCACCACAATTAATAAAGTGTGTGCATCCGGCACAAAAGCAATCATGCTTGCTGCTCAAAGTATTGCACTGGGAGAAATTGATATCATTGTTGCCGGAGGAATGGAAAGTATGAGCAATGTTCCTTACTATTTGGATAAAGCACGCACCGGTTACCGTTTAGGTCATGGTCAGATTACAGATGGCCTTCTTAAAGATGGCCTGTGGGATGTTTATAACGATTACCACATGGGTTCTGCCGCCGAATTATGTGCTTCAGAATGTGGAATCAGCAGAGAAGATCAGGATGCTTTTGCAATCACCTCTTATAAAAGATCACAAACAGCACAAACTGAAGGAAAATTCGATTCAGAAATAATTCCGGTAGAAATAAAAGACCGCAAAGGCGAAATAACACTTGTTTCTAAAGATGAAGAACCCTTTGCTGTTAAATTTGATAAAATACCCGGTTTAAAACCGGTATTTAAAAAAGATGGAACCGTTACCGCGGCCAATGCTTCAACACTTAATGATGGCGCCGCAGCTCTTGTTTTAATGAGTGCTGATAAGGCAAAAGAACTTGGATTAAAGCCCTTGGCCAAAATCCTGGCTTATGCTGATGCACAACAGGCACCTGAATGGTTTACTACTGCTCCATCTAAAGCAATTCCATTAGCATTAAAAAGAGCTGGCAAAAGCATTGCCGATGTTGATTATTTCGAAATTAACGAAGCATTTTCTGTAGTTTCACTTGCAAACAATAAGGAACTTGGACTTAATGAAGAAAAAGTGAACATAAATGGCGGAGCAGTTTCCTTAGGTCACCCACTGGGGGCCTCGGGTGCACGAATTGTAGTTACACTACTTTCCGTTCTGGCACAAAACAATGGAAAAATAGGCGTAGCCGGAATATGTAATGGTGGCGGTGGTGCCAGTGCAATAGTTATAGAAAAGATTAAATAGATGCGAAAGAGGTTAAAACCTTTGATACTCATAATGATACTATGCTGCGCCACAGCAACGCTTAAGGCACAGCATAGTTTTGCTTTTAACAATGGTCCTGCAATGCATAAATTCCAGGATTCATTAAGCAGGCTTAGTGATGAGACATTTAACGCGACCAGCAACTCTGAGCGGTATACTAAAAATGCGGCTTTTATAAAAACATTGGTCAACTCCCTAAAAACTCAGGGATCTTTTCTTTATCCTTTCGATTCATTAAAAAAAATTACCATTCTTAAATCGCCTGATAACTCGTTCAGGATATTCTCCTGGTATGTGCCTCTTGATGATGGTTCTTATCGTTTTTTTGGCACCATTCAAATAGCCACAAAAGATGGAAAATTAAAAATGTTTCCTCTTATTGATGATACTGCTAATATTAAGGACACCAATGGAATTAATGGCAATAAAAACTGGTATGGTGCCCGGTATTATGAAATCATACCGGTTATTATGAATGGTCAACAACCTTATTACGTATTAATAGGCTGGAAAGGAAATAGTTTAAAAACTTCTAAAAAGGTGATTGATGTGCTTTCTTTTAATAAGGAACAACAACCCATTTTTGGTAAGCCTGTATTTGAAGAAGCCAAAAGTAAAGCTACCAGGAACAGGATAGTTTTTGAATACAACAAACAAAATACAATGACGGTAACGCTCGATAAGAACGTTAATATGATTGTATTTGATCACCTGGCCCCTATTTCGGAAGAAATGATGGGAAATTTTGAATATTATGCATCCGATTTAAGTTTTGATGCGTATAAACTATTAAACGGACGATTAAAGCTAGTAGAAAACATAGAATTAAAGAATGAGCCGAACCAGATGGACGACCTTTTTTCAGATCCGAAAGACAAGAAAATTAAGGCTATAAAGAAGCTTTAAGTGTATTTAATACACCTTTGATGGAAATTAAAAATTTGGGAGTTTGCCATCATGTGCCTATCTTGCGCGATGCTTATTTTTACAAAAAGAGGGAAAAGCACAATCAACTAACATAAAAAACTCCGAAACAAAACATAAAATCCTGATATAAAACGCATGTCAGGTTGATATAGCATTAGATTAATATACTTGAACTAACTAAACTTACTATAAATAACACACAAGAAAACTAAAATGGATACAAAAAATTTGGATACGCCAAATAACTTTTTTGAAAGTAAAGTGCTGGGGCATCCCGCTGGACTGTTTGTTTTATTCTTCACAGAAATGTGGGAAAGATTTTCCTACTATGGTATGCGGGCCCTATTGGTCATGTTCTTTACAGCATCTGTTTTAGGAGATCATCCAGGCTGGGGCTGGCCACGGGAACATGCGATGTCGCTTTTCGGATCATATACCGCTCTGGTATATCTGTCCACTATGCTTGGCGGTTACTTTGCAGATAAATTAATTGGATTTAGATGGGCTGTAATTGTTGGGGCTTTATTGATGACTTTAGGTCACGGTTGCATGGCGGTAGAAACGCCATTTTTCATTTACCTTGGTCTTGGCCTATTGGTTTTTGGAACAGGTTTTTTCAAACCAAACATGACCTCAATAGTATCTTTAATGTACAAAGATCATCCTGAAAAGAAAGATGGTGCATACACCATTTTTTATATGGGTGTAAATGCAGGTGCATTTTTTGGAATATTATTATGTGGTTACCTGGGCGAAAAGGTTGGCTGGAGCATTGGTTTCGGATTGGCGGGAGTTTTCATGCTGTTCGGCTTGTTACAGTTCTATTTCACTCAGAACATCTTTGGAGACATCGGCTTAAAACCACTTAAAACAAGAGATATTGTAATCGATAAAGATGATGTCGACAACAGGGTTCCATTTACATTATGGCAGGTTATCGTTGTTCTTCTTTGTTCCGCTTTAGGTTTAATCTGGGTTATTAACGATCCTATTTCCAAGATATCCCACGGAGCAAGCAACCTGCTAGACTTCAAAATAGCTGGAATGGAAGGAACCAATTTCACTATATTGTTAGCACTGGGCTTGTTTCTGTTCTTATTATTTTACAGGCTAACAAAATATTCAAAGGTAACTAAGGAAAAATTATACGCAGTTACCTTTTTTGCATTCTTAACCTTTTCATTTTTCGCTGTTTTTGAACAAGCACCGGGTACATTAACCATCTTTGCCAGAGATTATACCGACAGAATTTTGGTTGGTAATTCAAGTTTGATCTTCTTAATTGCCAACTCATTAATTGCTGTAGTTCCTTTAGGAATTATCACATGGGTTTTGTTTCTATTATTTAAGCAAACCTTCAAAAAATATGGCCTGGCTAATATTATCCTAAGCATCAGCTTTGTGATCATATGGATCATTACTATCTGGATGTTAGTGCGAGATTTTTATGGAGCAGGGTTTTTAAACCTCTCAGATTCTACTTTAGCTTCGCTTAAAATTGAGAAAGTAAAAGAAAGCCTTACCCAAATCCCGGCTTCATGGTTTAGTGTACTTAACTCATTGTTTATTATCACTCTTGCTCCATTGTTCTCTAAATGGTGGGAAAGCAGATTTAATCCTGGTGCAAACGTTAAGTTTGGTATAGGTATGATCCTATTAGGCCTGGGAATGGCATTTCTTGTTTTTGGTGCCAGAGACATTGTTCCTGGTGCAAAAACAGCCTCAGTAAGTATTTTTTGGCTGATCATGGTTTACCTTTTCCATACCATGGCTGAACTTTGCATTTCTCCTGTAGGCCTTTCTTACGTAAGTAAACTTGTTCCTGCCAGAATGATTGCCTTTATGTTTGGTGTATGGTACCTGGCTATTGCTATTGCCAATAAAGTTGCAGGTATACTTGGAGAAAACGCTGATAGAATTGCCTCAGAAAAAGGGATTAGCTATTTCTTCTTAATCATAACCGGTGTTGCCGTTGCTATTGGAGTAATGTCTATCCTGTTAACTCCAGTGATCAAAAAATTAATGCACGAAGTAAGATAAGCTAACTGATATAACAATGCAACATAACATTACGCTGGAGGAGATCCAGGACTTTAAGGGGAAATACCCAAAACAGCTTTGGGCTTTGTTTTTAGTGGAAATGTGGGAACGCTTTTGCTTTTACGGTATGCGCGGTATGCTCACCATTTTCATGATCGACAAGATCGTAGGTCTTGCACTTACAGATAAAGATGCCAATCTGCAATACGCCGCTATTCAGGCATTCGTTTATGCATTCACATTCCTTGGTGGTATTTTTGCCGATAAAGTCTTAGGCTTTAGAAAATCACTTTTCTTTGGCGGAATGATCATGATCCTCGGCAATTTAATCATTGCGGTCTCCCCAAAAGAGTTCTTTTATATTGGTATTACCCTTTCTATTATCGGTACAGGTTTTTTCAAACCAAACGTATCGTCGATGGTAGGCGATTTATATAAAGAGGGTGATGCCCGCCGGGATGCAGGTTACGGAATGTTCTATGCAGGTATCAATATTGGTGGTTTACTTGGTGGCGCACTTTGTGTATACCTGGGTAAATATGTTTCATGGAATTATGCCTTCCTTGCTGCCGCAATTGTTATGGCTTTAGGATTGGTAACCTTCCTCTTTACACAGAGAACATTAGGCCCTATTGGCGATTCACCTTTAAAAAACATGACTGTCTCGAAGAAAAGAGCACGTGAAATTGGTGTTTACCTCTTTTCTCTGATCTCTGTTCCGTTGATTTTGATAATGGTTCAAAACACGCATTATACAGATTATTTCATGTATACCATTGCGCCATTATCAATTATTTATTTCCTGTATGAGACGTATAAAGTTAAAGACAGAAAATTTCAGATGAAATTGTTTGCCGCATTTATCTTTATCTTCTGCTACTTCTTGTTCAATGCCATTTACGAGCAAAGCGGTGGTTCACTGGCTCTTTTTGCAGAAAAAAACTTGTCGCACACCCTTTTATTCTTCAATATCGATCCTAACGTAGTAAACAACAGTTCTAATTCTTTATTCGTAATTATATTTAGTCCTTTAATTGGTTTACTGTGGTTATGGCTCGCTAAAAAGAAAATGGAACCAAACTCGATTATCAAATTTGGTGTAGGATTCTTGTTCCTGGCAGCATCCTTTTACATCTTCTTTTATACTCGTTTTTTTGCCGATGCAAGTGGTGTAACTTCATTAAATCTTTTCACACTGGGCTATTTGGTAACCACCATTGGCGAACTTTGCTTAGGCCCGATCGGTATGTCGCTGGTTACGCAATTATCACCTAAAAAATTAACAGGTATGATGATGGGTATGTGGTTTTTAGCAAGTGCATTCGGACAGTTTGCCGCAGGAAAACTTGGAGCAGAAATGTCTGTAAGCGGAGACGATGTATCTTTGCTAACCAAACTGGAATCCTATACTTCAGGATATTATCAGCTGGCTGTTTATGCCGCTATTGCCGGAGTATTTTTAATCCTTTTCTCTCCTTTAATTAAGCGATTGATGCAAGGTGTAAGCTAAAATTTAGCTGTTTTAACATATTTTAACCCTTAGTATAATCTATATTAAGGGTTTTTTCATTTAGAATCCATAATTTCGCTACTTAATTTATTTTACGTGTCAGACAGTCTAGTAATAATACCTACCTACAACGAGAAAGAAAATATTGAGAGAATCATTAGAAAGGTTTTTTCGTTAAGCTATTTCTTCGAAATATTAGTTATTGATGATGGTTCCCCTGATGGCACAGCCGAAATAGTTAAGAACCTCCAGAAAGAATATCCGGCACTTCATTTAGAACAAAGAACAGGCAAACTAGGACTTGGAACGGCTTACATTCATGGTTTCAGATGGGCGCTGGCCAAACCTCAATATGAATATATATTTGAGATGGATGCAGATTTCTCGCACAATCCGGATGACCTGATACGTTTACGCGAAGCCTGTGTTAATGGTGCAGACGTTGCAGTGGGCTCCCGTTATGTTAGAGGAGTTAACGTAGTTAACTGGCCTATGAGCAGAGTGTTAATGTCTTATTTTGCCTCTATGTACGTGCGTTTAATTACACGGATCGACATACAGGATGCAACTGCCGGCTTTAAATGTTACCGCCGCAAAGTGCTTGCTACTATTCCGTTAGACAAAATTAAGTTTGTTGGCTATGCCTTCCAGATTGAAATGAAGTTTACAGCCATTAAATACGGATTTAAGGTAGAGGAAGTTCCCATTATATTTACAGATCGTACAGAGGGTACTTCAAAAATGAGTACACGGATTTTCAGGGAAGCTTTTATTGGAGTAATCCAAATGAAAGTATGGAGCTGGTTCAGGAAATACGACAGGATTTAATCTATTCCTCTTTTCTCGGCTTTCCATCACGCATCATCGTTCCAAAATCCCAATCCTTATCCATAGCTAAAACGATCTTCACAATTCTTTTGGTACGGGTAGCTTCTGTTTTAGCCGAGTTAAGCCAATTGATATACCAATTTTGATGTGATTTAGGTTGTTTTAAAAAGTTTTTAAGCAGATGAGGCTCATCAGAAAGGCAGACCTCCAGATCTTCTGGCACCTCTATTTTAAAAGTTGTATCCTCTTCTAAAGCCAGTTCTAAAACTCCACCCAGATCTTTCTTGAGCTGCTTGCGAATGCCCGCATTTAGCGCCATAATAAAGTTCCCCTCTCCCATGGGCACAAGTGCTATGCCTTCAATTTCAATGTGATCCAAACGACCCTTTACCCGATAACTCTTCCTGCAATCGGGTTTAATCATATTGGCAATAGCAAGTGGAATAAAAACATAAGTCCAGCCTGTTTTTTCCCCCATTTCGGCAAAACGCTCTATTTCTGCTTTAAAAGTAACCATAATAGCTTTAAAATTTCTCCTCTACACCTAAGCCAAACAATGCAAAATCATATTTAACCGGATCCATAGGATCAAATTTAAGCAGTTCATTTGTAAGTTCCACTGCAGTGCGCCAATCCGTCTGTTTTCTTTCAATTAAGCCAAGCTTACGCGCTACCCTATCCACATGCACATCACATGGACATATCAAATCTGAAGGCTTAATTGTGTTCCAGATCCCGAAATCAACACCCTTATTATCTTTCCTTACCATCCATCTTAAAAACATATTTAAACGCTTACAGGTTGATTTTTGCATTGGCGAAGAAACATGCTTTATCGTTCGTCTGGGATAGTCTGGAAGAGAAAAGAAATAAGACCTGAAATAATTAAGAGATCTTTCAGTTTTTGGCTCCTGCTGAGTTAACTCTGATAACATGCAGCTCGAAGAAGCATACTTTGTGTATCCATGTTGAAGCTCATCAGTTAAAAAATCAGTTCTAAAAACATCAGAAGGAGATAAAAATGCTGTCTCAAGGCTATCGAACTGTTGATAGTGCTGATTAAAAAATGCCACGAAATACAGAAGATCCGTATCGTTAAAAGTTCTGTGTTTAAAACCCAGCAATCGCTTTAAATCATCCTCGCCATGATGCAGCATAAAATTATGCGGATCATTATCCATCCGCTCAAACAGCTCAATACACTTGTTAATGATGGTCTTTCGTTGCCCCCAAGCTAAAATTGCCGCAAAAAAAGCAGCAATTTCAATATCTTGTTTCTTAGTATACTGGTGTGGAATACAGATGGGGTCATTTTGAATAAAGTTTGGTCGGTTATACTGATCAACCTTTACATCCAAAAATTCTTTAAGTTCTAAAAATTCCAAGGTGTAATGTTTAAGATAACTGTATTAATTAAATTATGTAATCTCGAGGTTTACAATACGTCATCTCGAAATGAGGAACGATTGAGAGATCTCTTGGTCAGGATATTCAAGGAGATCTCTCTCTTCTTTCGAGATGACGGAATGACGAGATGACTTGCTGAATTAACTTAATGCCTGTTCTAAATCGGCGAGCAAATCATCAATATCCTCCACACCAACACTTAAGCGCAACAGGTTATCTGTAACTCCTACTTTCTCACGTTCTGCTTTAGGGATAGAACCATGAGTCATTGTAGTTGGATGGTTAATTAAAGATTCTACTCCGCCAAGAGATTCTGCAAGTGTAAAAACCTTAAAAGAAGAAGCCACGCGGAATGTTTCCTGAAGATCAGCACCTTTTAATGTTATAGACACCATACCCCCAAAACCACGCATTTGTTTTTTTGCAATATCATGGTTAGGATGATCTTCGAAACCCGGCCAGTAGATCTTATCAATTTTTGGATGATTTTTAAGATAACGGGCCACTTTCTCTCCGTTCTCACAATGCGCTTTCATTCTTAAGTGAAGCGTTTTAATACCTCTCAGCACCAAAAATGAATCCTGAGGTCCTGGAGTTGCTCCGCAGGCATTGTAAATAAACCAAAGGTCCTTATAAAGCTGATCATCGTTTACAAGCAAAGCGCCCATTACCACATCAGAGTGACCACCAATGTATTTGGTTACAGAGTGCATCACAATATCAGCACCTAAGTCCATTGGATTCTGCAAATATGGAGATGCAAAAGTATTATCAACAGTAAGAATTAACTTATGCTGTTTAGTAATTTTAGCAACACCCTCAATGTCAATGATCCTCATTGTTGGATTGGTTGGCGTTTCTATCCAGACCAATTTAGTATTTTCATTGATGTGTGGCAGTATGTTTTCCGGTTTCGATAAATCCAGAAAATGAAACTTAATGCCATACTTTTCATAAACCTTGGTAAATATGCGATAAGAACCACCATAAAGATCGTTCCCCGTAATCACTTCATCGCCAGGCTTCAATAACCTTAATACAGTATCTGTAGCGCCCATTCCGCTCGAAAAAGCCAGTCCATATTTAGCATTTTCTAATGCTGCCAAACAATCTTCAAGTGCTTTACGAGTTGGATTAGTACCCCTCGAATATTCAAACCCTTTGTGGTCACCTGGCGCCTTCTGCCAGTAAGTAGAGGTTTGATAAATCGGGGTCATCACTGCTCCCGTTGTAGGATCAGGCTCTTGTCCGGCGTGGATCGCTTTAGTTGCAAATTTCATATATTATCGTTCTGCTCAATTTCTGATTTAAACTGGTAACCCAGGTTTTTACTGGTTGGATAACCGCTTGAAGCCAGCATTGATTGTTTTTGATTTAAAGTTACTTCTTTTATTTCTGCAAAAGGGGGTAATAAAAGATCAGAGTCCAGACAGTGAAGAATAGATCGCTCTATAATATCTGTTAGCTTTTCTTCCGTTACAACGTTTTCAGCCATGCTTTGGTATAAGAAATCAAGCGCCCCCTCCCCCTCAACCATAAAATGCTTTTCCTTATTAACCAGTATACGTGCAATCAGCGATCCCTCATCTGCCAACCTGTTATATTTCACAGAATCAGCAAGGAAATTATGGATATAAATAGTTCCACAAAAACTTAGAGACTCATCTTCTTTGATGTACTTTGTTTGGTATATGGAATGTGTTTTATCAAAGGCAAACACATTGGTATGCATAGAAACCATCAACATATCACCTGAAAACTTAAGCTGACCTTCAAATTTACCGCTTTCCTTAAAATGCACTTCAACAGAGGGATCTTTGACCACATAATCTGTTTGCAGCTTAACCGCAATTTTAGAAAGCTGGGTCTTCAGCAAGCCAAAGACCTCAGTAGTGTTTCTAAATATCTTTTGTTTTAATGAAGCTTTACTCTCGAATTCGCTCAGTATTTTACTGTAGTTGTCAGTTTCCATTCCATTAAAATTTAGTAAGCGCGTGCAAATAATACCCTTTGGGTAGATGGCTTACCTGAGTAAATACAAACCCCTTCTTCCAGCTTATTATCTAACGGGATACACCTAATGGTAGCTTTAGTCTCTTCTTTAATTTTTTGCTCTGTTTCAGGTGTTCCATCCCAATGTGCAGCAATAAATCCGGCTTTACCATCAAGCAATTCTTTAAACTCATCATAAGAATTGGCATCAGTAGTATGCTCAGTTCTATAGTCGAAGGCTTTGTTATAGATATTTTGTTGAATCTCTTCTAAAAGCTGTGCAATATGAATTTCAAGGCCTTCCTGAATTACAGTTTGTTTTTCTCTGGTATCTCTTCTTGCAAGCTCAACGGTGCCGTTTTCCATATCTCTACCACCAATAGCCAGACGAATTGGCACCCCTTTAAGCTCATATTCAGCAAACTTAAAGCCCGGACGCTGCGTATCACGGTCGTCGTATTTTACAGAAATCCCTAA
This sequence comes from Pedobacter sp. 05L430, assembly GCF_056397585.1. Taxonomy (NCBI): domain Bacteria; kingdom Pseudomonadati; phylum Bacteroidota; class Sphingobacteriia; order Sphingobacteriales; family Sphingobacteriaceae; genus Pedobacter; species Pedobacter sp. 05L430. The sequence goes on from NZ_JBFTNT010000092.1 coordinate 11,951, forward strand.
ACGTTTCAGCTTTGGCATTAATTCGTCAACAAATGTTGAGATCTTACTTAACTCCTCATCGCCTTTGTAAATAGGAACAATAACAACTTGTATTGGAGCTAGTTTTGGAGGAAGTACCAGACCGGCATCATCGCTATGCGCCATAATCAATGCACCAATTAAACGTGTAGAAACACCCCACGAGCTTGCCCAAACGTGCTCTATCTTACCTTCTTTGTTCGTGAATTTTACATCAAATGCTTTAGCAAAGTTCTGTCCAAGGAAGTGAGAAGTTCCAGCTTGCAACGCCTTTCCATCCTGCATTAATGCTTCAATGCAATACGTATCTAAGGCTCCTGCAAAACGCTCATTTGGCGTTTTTACACCTTTTACCACTGGCAAACCCATCCAGTTTTCAGCAAAATCTGCGTAAACATCAAGCATCTTTCTTGTCTCTTCAATTGCCTCATCAGAAGTTGAGTGAGCGGTATGTCCTTCCTGCCATAAAAACTCAGTAGTACGCAAGAACAAACGGGTACGCATTTCCCAACGCACAACATTTGCCCATTGATTTATCAACAAAGGAAGATCCCTGTAGGATTGAATCCATCCTCTATAAGTATTCCAAATGATGGTTTCAGAGGTTGGTCTAACGATCAATTCTTCTTCCAATTTGGCTGTTTCATCAACAATAATGTTCCCATTTCCATCATTTTTAAGACGATAATGTGTCACAACGGCACATTCTGTTGCAAAACCTTCAACATGAGAAGCTTCCTTTGAAAAATATGACTTTGGAATGAATAACGGGAAATAAGCATTACTGTGTCCTGTATCTTTAAATTTTTGGTCTAAAATAGCCTGCATCTTCTCCCAAATGGAGTATCCATAAGGTTTTATCACCATACATCCCTTAACGGATGAGTGTTCTGCCAGGTCAGCTTTTATAACAATGTCGTTATACCACTGGGAATAATCTTCGTTTTTACTTGTAATGCCTTTGCTCATAGCTGAATGGAACGTTTTTTGTGTTAAATGACTTGTAATGTAGGCTACAAATTTATAAATTTATACCTACAAAAAAATTGCAACACACAAACAACACATATAGTTATGAAACCTAACCATTTATTCACAGGAATGCTCGTCTTAGCAGCCATAGCTGTTACGTCTTGCTCTGCGCCAAGGCTTGCGCAGCAAAGTGCCAATACTGATGATGACGTTTATAGCAGTACGGTGAAGGCAAAGGTTTATACCCCCGCTCCTCAACAAGTACAGCAACCTCGATACGACGATCAGCAATATGCTGATGAACAATATGATGAGAGTGATTATTACGGAACAAGTGATTACTATTACGATCAGGATTACTCATCTCGTATAAACAGATTTTATTACTCAAGTCCTTTCAGAACTTACTACGATCCATATTATTATTCTGGGTGGTATTCTTCTGGTTCATTGGACTTTGGATATAGTCCATTCTACAACAGCTACTGGAATTCTCCTTATGGAGGCTGGGGATTTGCAAGTTCTCCTTTCTGGGGTTACAACAACTTTGGCTGGAATAACTACTACTACGGCGGTGGCTATTACGGAGGAGGCCTTTGGGGCGGTGGTTTATGGGGTGGCGGACTGTGGGGCGGTGGCTATTACACCGGCAGAACTACCAATGTACCTGATTACAGGGCCAGACCATCTGTGGGTAGAGAAAATGGAGTTGGCGTGAATCGCAGATATGCAAGACCGGCAACCAGAGTAGATGCTGATGGAAATATCATTCCTAACAGAGCCAGACCTTCAAGAACTAATGCTGATGGAACAGTTTCAACAAGACCGGGCAGAGTACCGTCTGATGGCCAATCTACCAGACCTTCTCGTGGCGAAGCAACAAGACCTACGCGTACTGAAACTGTAAGACCTACAAGAGAAAGTGCTCCGGCCCGTCAGCCAGAAAGCAGACCTAGCTACAGCCCTCCTGCAAGAGAAAGCAGTGGTGGTGGAAGAAGCAGCAGTGGTAGCAGCGGCGGCGGTGGTGGCGGTGGCAGATCATCAAGATCAGGAAGAGGATAACTTAAAGTGCCCTGCATCACGCAGGGTGCACTTAAAATCTATTATTAAGATACATGAAAAAACTGATACTATCTCTGGTGGCTACAGTAGCCATCTCAGGAACAACATACGCCCAGATTTACTCGCCTGATGCTTTAAAATTCTCTCAAACCAATTATGGTAGCACCTCCAGATTTAAAAGTATGGGTGGAGCGCAAATTGGAGTTGGCGGAGACATGAGTTCAATTGGCGGTAACCCGGCAGGACTTGGAA
>NZ_JBFTNT010000093.1:0-14248 GCF_056397585.1 Pedobacter sp. 05L430
AGTTTACGCTGAGATTACAGCGCGCTGAATCAACAACAACAACATTCTAAAAGGAAATGCATTCCTTTTTTAGATGTTTTTCTTTTCATTTTTATAAAATGTAAATCTGTTTTCATTTGATTACAGCTTGTAAACAGTTATTTAATTATGCAAATATAATACTTTTTTTAAAACAAACAATAAAATCTATAGAAATAGTAGTTTATTACTTAGACACTCCCATTAAAGCCTTAGCTTGATCCCTCCATTAATTACAAAACCGTCAACAGGAGCGTAAATATCCCTGAATACAGGATCCGTAATTGTACCAGTATAAATGGTATCAAACTTGGTTTGTCGGGTATTAGTGAAATTTTCAAAATTCACAAAAATGGAAAAGCGTTCCCATAATTTTTCAGCCATCAATCCTGCTGTCCAGTAGCTTTTACCTGTTGCACCGTCATTTAATCTTTGTTTACTGAAATAATAAGCCTCGGCACCAATTTTCCATTCATCCTCTACTTCGTACATGAGCACATTGTTGAGTCTATGTTTTGAAACCAGTGGATAAGCTGTACTGGTACTGCCAGTATGCTGATTTACATCGGCATAGGTATAGCCAATAAATAATTTGAAATCACTATAGGTGATCTTGGCATTGGTCTCCATCCCTTTAGTATCCAGATTTCCCTTTGGCTGCACATATTCCAAATTGCTCCCTGTAACTGCAGTAAGCAAAATCGGATTGTTGATTCGGGTATAAAAGAACATTTGGTTAATACTGAAGCCTACCTTATCTTCAAATAATGTAGTTCTATAATTGATGTCATAATTGGCACCATAAGAACGCTCTGCCTTGGTGGTGGTCACGTCAATTGGCAATACATTACGGAACTGGATTCTTTCTGCATCTTCTGTAAACACCGTTGGCGCTTTATAACCTAGTCCCCCACCTAAACGGGTCGAGAAATGTTCATTGATCTTCCATAGTCCAGAAATTCTGGGTAAAAAGAAAAATCCATATTCGTTATGGTAATCGCCCCTGACACCCGATTCAATACTAAAGCATTCTGACAAGTTCCAGGTATTTTGCACAAATGCACCAATGGTGTTGTAGTTGTAACTCCTTAGTGCAGCATTGCTGTTCTGGTCTTCTTTGAAGTGATCAGTCAGGAAGTTTACACCCGCTACCCAGTCTACTTTTTCTCCGTTGCGATTATAATTGGCTTCACTGTAAGTAGATACTTGTATGCCCGAAAACAGGTAGTTCGGCAGGCCAATGCTCCGGTCGTAATAACTCACGGAATTACGGACAACGAGTTTTTCCTGATTATTAAGTTTATGATCCAGTTCAAGCTGGGAACTGTAACGTCCGGTTTTATTCTCTTCAAAATAAGAATGGGCTACACTACCATTTCCTTTTACATATTCCAGGTCACCTCCTATCCTTTTTTCAGTCGTGGCATTGATTCCAGCCGAAAGTGTAGTTGCATCATTAAAATAAAAGAACAGTTTCGGATTTAAAGTAAAGCGGTCGAACTTAGGAATAGCGGTTAAACCAATATCCGAAGGATCATAAGCTGTTCCTTTGTTATAGGCTGCATAAACGGTAACACCGATTTTTTCGAACTTTTGGGCATAAAAGCCACTAGCATCTAATCCCAATGCAGATGTTCCATTCAACAGGAAGCTCAACTGGCGTTCTTCGGTTGGCTTTTTCGACACTAAATTAACCAATCCGGCTATCGCTCCACCGCCGTATAACGTTGATGATGAGCCTTTAATTACCTCCACCTGCTGTAGATCAAGCGGTGCGATTTGCAACAAGCCTAATCCACCCGAAAAACCTGAATATAAGGGAAAGCCATCCCTGATGATCTGGGTATATTTTCCATCCAATCCTTGTATACGGATGCTGGAATTACCGCTGGTAGCAGAGGTCTGCTGAGTTTGGATCCCTGTACTTTCAGCGAGCATCATTCGAATGTCTCCAGGTTTCATATTTCCTTTCTCATCAAGTTCTTCACCAGCAATTACCTCAACCCGTGTTGGGATGTTGTCAATTGTACGGCTGCTCCTGGTAGCGGAAACCACTACTTCGTCAAGTTCCTCCTCTTCCGCTGCCGCTTCAAGTAAAACCACTATGTCGGCAGTCTGATCAATCGGAAAAGTAAGGGTATCTGTCTTTGTTTTAAAACCTATGTAACTGAACTGGATGACCTGCGGGCCTACGGGAACATTGCTTAAAGCTACATGCCCATCAAATCCGGATACCGAACTAATAGCAGATCCAAGCAATTTCACACTTGCCCCAGCTAGTGGTTTATTTGTTTTCGCGTCTTTAACAAGCGCTTTATATGTATTTTGAGCATAGGCTGAAACTGTAAACAGCAACACAGCCAAAAGCACAATCAATTTTTTCATGATAAATTTGTAAATAAGATAATTCAATAATACTGGTCGGAAAGACCTCGGACAAGAAACTAGCTTAATTTAGGTGGTTGCCAGATTGGAGTAGATATAAGCGGAAGTTCAACCGGAAGATAAAACATATTGTGCTGCACTGCTTTAAATGGTACCGCGAAAGTAAAGGCAGAAAAACCAGTAAACGTAAAACCGATACAGGTGCCACAAACATAAAACGGCGAACAGTCCTTGCAGCAACTGTCTTCATTTTCCGCACAATGATGATCAACCTCTTTTTGAATGGTTTGATGGATATGGGCCTCATCTTCCGCCAATGCGCAACACGGCACCAATGTTAGTGTTAGCACAATGATCGATAAAAATAAGGCAATTAGCTTCACAGGGTAAAAGTAGAAAATTTCGGATGATATTAATCGTTGGGGTTACAAAAAATGGCGACTGAAATTCAGCCGCCATAATAATAAAACAGAAATAAAAAGATTCTAAATATTAATAGCCCGGGTTTTGGTACATCTTAACCGGATCTAATTTTACTTCATCAAAAGGAATTGGATAGTAACGATCTTTTGTGGTTACATTAGCTAGTTTTGCAATTCCATAAGAAGCCTGAGGTTTGGCTTTTAAATAAGTTACCAACTCAGCAGCAGTGAAATTTCTGATTAAATCAAACCATCTTTGATGCTCAAAAGCAAGTTCAACACGTCTTTCGTGTAAGATAGCCAACTTCATTGTCGGGAATTTTGCAGCATAAACAGGATCTGTTTTAGCAACAGCATAAAGCGGCCTGCCGGCTCTCGCTCTTACCATATCTAAATATTGTGTGGCCAAAGCATCATTTCCCTGAAGGTTAGCCACTTCCGCCAGCATTAAAATCACATCAGCATAACGCATCATTATCCAATCATTACCACCGTAACCATTAACAGATGCTGCAGCACTTGCATCACGAAATTTAGTGATAAACCAATCTTTCACGTTTGCATCGTTAGCATACTTTACCGAAAAATCCTTACGCAAATCTCCGGCTTCGTATTCATCAATCAAATCGAGCTTAACGTTACCACCAATACCTGTAGAAACTTTTAAAGAGTTAATCGTTTCTCCCCTTGCCTGATTGTTTGCCGCGATACTTGAACTGTAATTAAGATCACCTTGTTTATATGAAATCTGGAAGATTAATTCTTTACAAGTTGTTTTTTTAGTTACGTCGAAAACATCAGCATAAGGAATTTCAGATAAATTTCCGAAACCACGCATGTTGAATGCAGCTAACAAGTAAGTATTTGCACTGGCTAAATTTTCTGTTCTATTTGCAGGAAGTGTTGCTGCCATAGTTAAATAAACCTTACCTAAATATGCATTTATAGCTGCTTTTGAAGTTCGGCCAATACCAGCAACAGGTTGAAAGTTTGGCAAGTCGCTATTTAAAGCATCTTTTAAATCGGAAACGATTTGCGCATAAACATCGGCTTCAGGAACACGAAACGTGCTTGCTGCGATTTCATCAGTAGTTAAAAGGTGCTTGGTTACCAAAGGAACCGGCCCCCATTTTCTAACCAACTCAAAATACATAATTGCTCTGATGAATTTAGCTTCGGCACTGTAAATATTTTTGTTTGCGGCAGTAGTGAATGTAACCTTATCAAGGTTAGACAGAATAACGTTACTTCTGGTTATTGATTGATAAAGTGCCAGCCAATGTGCCTTTAAATATGAATTACTTGGCAACAAAGAGAAATCGTTAAACTGGAATGGTTCACCTGCATTACTCTGGTTATCGTTACGACCTGCATCATCAGAACGTTCATCAGTAAATAATCCGCTGTTTTCTCCCATGGTATTACTGCTTCTTAAAGATTGATATGCACCATTAACAGCAAGCAATACATCATTCTCTGTTTTAAAATAATTCTCAACCGTTATTGCGTTCGGATTAGTTTGTTGCAAAAATTCTTTTTTACATGAGCTTAAAGCGATAACGATGCCTAAAGCCGGAATTAAAATATGTTTTTTCATTTTCGTAAATTCTAGAAGGTAAGTTTAACACCAAGATTATATGCTCTTGCCAAAGGATAGTTTCCGTAATCAACACCTGGTGTTAAATTAGATCCTCCGCTGTAATCCACCTCAGGATTATAACCCTTATAGTCTGTAACGGTAAAGGCATTATCCACACTCGCATAAACACGAACATTATTTACCTTAAGCGTATTGGCTAAAGATTTAGGAAAGGTATAACCTAAGGTTATGTTGGTACATCTGAAATAAGAGCCATCTTGAATATAGAATGATGATAAGCGCGTACTATTACTTTGTGTACCTGCACGAGATGCACGATAGTTTAAGCCACTTCCCGGATTAGCTTCATTTCTGTAGCGATTTGCAACTTCTGCATATTGGTTACCTGAACCTTCGAAGTTATACAGGTAATAATCCTGACCATCTAAAACCTGATTACCATATGAACCGTTGAATGAAGCCCTTAAATCAATTGTTTTATAAGAGGTATTTAAAGCAAAACCGTAAGTGAATTTAGGATATGGCGTACCAATAACCGTTTTATCGGCATCGTTAACAATCCCGTTCCCATCAGTATCCTGAAAATACAAATCGCCGATTTTTGCAGGATTGGTCGCAGATGCAGAAGGTGCAACCTTACCAACATTATCTGCAGTTAAACGACCTAAGACCTTGAATCCGTAGAACATACCAACTGGTTGTCCTTGTTGTGTTATGTGTGTTAAATATGAACGTTCTGCACCGTTTGTTAAAATGGTACTTGCACCCCCCATATTTAAAACTTTATTACGATTTACGGCGATATTACCACTTAAACCAAATGTAAAGTCTTCTTTCTGAATAATCCTTCCATCAACCTGCACATCAAAACCTTTATTGCGGATTTTACTGTCGGCAAGGTTCGTTAAGATTGATGAAGTACCCGAAATTGCAGAAATCGATTGGTTAAACAATAAGTTATATGAGTAACTCAAATAATAGTTTGCGATAACAGATACACGATTTCTGAATAAACTGATATCAGTGCCAAAGTTATATTGAGAGGTGGATTCCCAACCTAGGTGACCATCTTGAATAGAACTAGGCCAGATTGCTGTTGAAATTGTATTTCCGAAAACTACACCACCTGGTGAATTCATTTCCTGTTGTGTTCTGTAGTTAGGAATGTTATTGTTGCCACTTAAACCCCAGCTCGCYCTGATCTTAACAATTGATTGCTCACCAAGAAAGTTATTGTAAAAATCTTCTTCTGACAAGCTCCATCCTGCTGCAACAGAAGGGAAATTACCATATTTATTTAAAGGGCCGAATCTTGAAGAACCATCGCGACGGAATGAACCTGTCAGAAAATATTTTCCTGCATAATTATAGTTGAAACGACCAAAATAGGAAAGTAAGGTATTGGTAGATTTGGCTGCATTATCTAAGGCAAAGAAACTTGCATCAGCGCCTTTATCTGTAATCTCGCCAATGTTATCATTTTGGAATCCCTTTGCTGAAACGCGGATCAGATCGCTGGTTGTTTTTTGAGCCGAGTAGCCTGCTAAAACATCAATTTTATGTTTACCAAAAGTTTTGTTGTAGTTTAAAGTAAACTCAGCCAGCTGGTCTATTTGTTTTAAGTTTTGTGCAATTGCTGTTGCTGCCGCCAAGGATGCTGTAGAATAAGGTGGGTTATTTCCATTGCTTAAACTTGTAGGCAAATAAAAATCATATTTCTCACTATAAGTCTGCATGCCCAAATTGGCTTTAAAGCTTAGGCCCTCAATTATTTTATAGGAAGCATTTGCATTGTAAGTGCTTCTATCACCATTTCTTGCCACTTTAACTTGGTTAACAGTTGCTAAAGGGTTTTCGGGATTTTGGATACCATAAACGGATGCTAATGAAGCCATACCAAACTGTATAGGGTTACCGTTGTCGTCTTTTGCCGGAAGGAAAGGCAAATATAATAAAGCCGACATCATTGGGCTTAAATCATAGCGACCTTCGCGAACTTCACGATTTTTGTTTTGGGTGTAAGACATATTTGCACCAACATGCAAACGTTCACTTACGTTCCCATCTATATTTGCCCTGAAATTGATTACCTTCTGGTTGGTGTTGGTTACAATACCATCATTGTCCTGATAACCACCACTCAGGAAATATTTGATGTCTTTATTCCCCCCTGAAAAAGAAAGATTATGACGTTGAAAAGCCGCATTTCTGTATAGTTCATCCTGCCAATCAGTATTGTATTTTGCAGGAATTGGCTGCTGGGTTGAGAAATTATATAAATCGGTAGGAATACTAACACTACTTCCATTACCTACATTGGCAATACGGGTTGCATTGTTATCACCAAACATGGAATCGTTCCAGGTTTTACCTGCATTTACCCATAGATCTTTGTAAGCATTATTTCTACCATCAATAAGGAGTTGAATAAATTGATTGGCATCTAATAAATCAATCTTTTTTGCCAGTTGGGAAACGCCTCCCTGAACATCATATTCAAAACGTCCTTTTCCATCCTGCCCCCTTTTGGTTGTTATTAAAACGACACCACCCGATGCTCTGGAACCATAAATAGCAGCTGAGGCCGCATCCTTCAAGATATCTATACTTTCGATATCCTCAGGATTTATGGAAACGTTATTCCCGGCAGGATACCCATCGATTACATATAAAGGATCTGAACTTGCATTGATTGAACCAATACCTCTTACTCTTATTTTTGTACCTGAATAAGGTGCACCACTTGTTTGAGATACCTGTACACCGGCAACTTTACCTACAAGGGCCTGCCCAACGGTTGCTGAAGTTAAGTTAAGCTCACTAGCTTTAACACTGCTAATAGCCCCTGTTACATCAGACTTTCTGATCTTTTGGTAACCAATCGCTACTACCTCATCCAGTATGTTAGTGCTTTCCTTTAATGAAATATTTAAGGTTCTTGCCCCATTTACCTGCACTTCCTGTGATTCGTAACCGATGAATGAAAAAACTAAAGTTGATCCTTCCTCAAGCGAAATCGAATATTTACCATTAACATCTGTAGAAGTAGATTTTTTGGTCTTTTTATCATAAACGCCTACACCTGGAAGTGGCAGTTGGTTATTATCGGTTACAATACCGCTTATGGTGAAAGTTGCTTTATTTTTGAGAACAGATGTATGAATACTATATCTGTTCGAAGCCATTATTGGCGAATTGAAAATTGCGAGTATTCCTACCGGAAAAAGCAATTTTCTACAAGTGTTTTTAATACCTGCATTGAAAAAAAATGATGTCATCTTTAGTTTTAGTAATAATTTTGAATAATTCCTGGTTTGAATGTTTAAAGAGCATGTAGAATCAGATTCACATAGGCAAATAACTTTAGTTTAAATAACAAGTTTATTTGAGTGCTTTAATTCAGTCAAAAGTATGTGTGTATTTTTAACACTATGTATCCCCAGTATTAAGTCTATGAGAAGGTTTTTAGGTAAAAACCTAAAAAATTATCATTAGAATCAGATTCCATTAAAATCAGCCCAACAGAATTAATACAGCCATAATGTTATATTAATGGCACTTATTTAGCTTGCGGAAATTTATTTCATGAGAATACTCGTTACCACTTTGCTATTTTGGTTATTTATATTTCAGACAAAAGCACAGCAAAATTCTGCAGATCAATCTTATCAGCTGATTATCGGAAAAAGTCAGTTATATAATCCTTATATTCAGTACAAAAGTTATTATTTGCTTACACTCATACAGGAGCTTCCTGATTTGAGAAAAGCAATAGCCGAAGATCAGGTGTTTCAGAAGCTGTTAAAGGACAAAAGCAATAATGCAGCTACTGCATTAAAAACCTGCGCACAAAATATTAGCTGTTATGCTGATGCAATGAAGTTTAGCGAGGCAGAAATTTTATTGGTTAACGAAAGACTTAGTACTTTATATAAAGAGGAAAATGTATTTGGTGAGGTTGCTAAAAACCATCTGTTACCATCAGGCTGCTACGGCTTGTTTCAGGATTTACCTGGCCAACAATTACTTATAAAAGCATGGGAACAGGACGCTAAAGCTCTTAATTATGCTATTGAGGTATATATTGAAGGTAAAAAACCTAATTATCCCAAAATAGATTCTATTGCTTTCAGCTCAAAGGATAAGGAATTTCCTACGTTCATTTCTTCAAATGTATCGCTCAATACAGGGCCTGATAAAAAGCTCTTTTTTGAGCCTTCAATGAATTTCGCATTAGGTGCACTTAAATTGAACAACCGTTTAGAAGCAGCGGATTATGAACCCATGAACACTGGTGTTAACCAATCTGCAATCGCAAAAATCAAAAAAACGAATTTCAAAAATTACAAATACAGCGTAATCTTAGTTCCAGGAGCCGGACCAGAAGATAGAGATACTGAGTTAAGTGCGGGTGGTATGATACGTTGTAGAATTGCAGCAATTCAGTATCATAAAGGCGTGGCGCCGTTTATAGTGGTATCAGGCGGAAGGGTTCATCCTTATAAAACCAAATATAGTGAGGCTTATGAGATGAAGAAATTCTTGGTAAGTACTTTACATATTCCTGAGAATTCAATTATTATGGAACCTCATGCCCGACATACCACAACCAATCTTCGTAATTGTATTCGTTTGATGTTTCGTTATGGGATGCCGATGGAAAAATTGGGATTGATTAGCACAATCAAATCAACTATTCCTTACATCTCGGGAATACTTTCTGACCGCTGTAAAAAAGAATTGGGTTATTATCCATATAAAATAGGACAAACGCTGAGCGATACGGAAGTTGAATTTTATCCGAACAGCATGTCTTTACAGATTGATTTTGACGAACCCTTAGATCCTTAGCTAATGAAACTTCTTAGTGCGACATTGATTACTGGATTGGTTATCTCTGTATTTAGTTATAAACCACTTTCGGGCACCATTACAAAATCTTTTACACTAGATTCCCTAGGAGCCTGTCAGGGAATATCCAATCAGGACGGAAAGTATTTTCTATACGGCGATCGCGAGATTGGCGTAATGCGGCAATATCATTTAAAAAATGATTCATTGATATACCGGCCTGAGGAGTATCATTTTACCATTAAAGGCGAAAATATAATTAAACATCCTACAGGTATTGCCTTTAGAAAAGGTATGCCAACTTTTATCGGAAACTCTGTACGTCAAAATGCTGAGGGAACTCTATGGAAAGCAATGATATATTCAATTGATTGGTCAAGGTTTCTAAAAAGCAAAACCTTAGACGGTAATTTATTGAAAACAATAGAGGATGATGCCTGTATACAAGGAACCAGACCAGAATACGTAGAGCATAAAGGAAAATGGTTTATGGCTACAGCTGATTACGGAAATAAGGCAAACGAAGTGCGCCTTTATGATGCTATTAAGCTTTCCAAAGCTGACAAAACAAGTGAAAAAGGATTATTGTATCATAAATTCACATGCTCTCCCTGGGTACAAAATCTTCATTTTATAGAAAGTAAAGGCATGCTGGTTCTTATTCAAAATCAAATTGAAGGTCGCAAATGGAGGTTAACTTTTGTAGACTTAAACAAATCGATCGTGAGCGGTCATGAAGAAGTTATTAAAGTTATCGATACAGATAAAACTGATGAACTTGAAGGATTCACTTTAACCGACGATCAGAACAAAGGAATTGCAGTTAGCTCTTCCAGGAAAAATAACATCAGCTTAATGGATATTAATTGGAGCAAAAGTTAAAGACACACAACTATTTAAGAGTTTAACACCCGATTTCTCAAGTCATTAGAAGGCAGCTCAAAAAGCGAAAAAGTGCCCTCACTTCTCTGATTTTACATTTTTCTGACCAATAAACAAAAAGACTACCAAATTAGTCGTATTTTTATTTATCTTTGCAGCCAATTAATTTATTATTCAACCCAATTGATGAAAGACATGCAAATATTTGTACGCTACCTACATTCTATTCCTATTTAACTTGTTAAGCTGATCCTGTTAATACAGTTTGGCTGACACATCTAATTCAATTTAAATTTTAACCATTCATAAGATATGCCATAAATGGCTATGGAATTCTTATGTCCAAAAACTCCCATTTATTCAAATGAAAACAAAATTAACTATTCTATGTTTTTTGTTCTTCTTTCAATTCGTAAACGCGCAGCAGGACTATAAAGTGACCGGCCGTGTTGTTGAAAAAGGAACCAACCTTCCCCTACCCGGAGTAAATGTACTCATCAAAGGCTCTAAGGCAGGAACAAGTACCGATCAGTCAGGAAATTTCAGCATTACGCTAAACAAAGAACAGGAAGTACTCAGCTTCTCCTTTCTGGGTTTTACCAGTCAGGAAGTTGTTGCAAAGGCCGGAAGCACCGTTAACATCATTTTAGGTGATGTAACCAATAGCCTCGATGAGGTAGTTGTAGTGGCCTATGGTACTTCTAAAAAAAGAGATATCACCGGAGCTGTTTCACAGATCAATGCCGATCAGCTCCAAAACAGACAGGTATCTAACATCACCAAAGCACTTCAGGGTCTTGCTCCCGGAATACAGGCGGTATCCTCGAGCGGACAGCCCGGTACGTCTGCAACCTTGCGTATCCGTGGTGTTGGATCGATCAATGCATCTGCTGCTCCATTATATGTGGTAGATGGCAATCCGTTTTCGGGTGATCTCAGCTCAATCAATTCCAGCGATATTGAATCTGTAAGTATCCTTAAAGATGCTGCTTCAAGTGCATTGTATGGTTCAAGAGGTGCAAACGGAGTGATCATTATTACCACTAAAGCAGGAAAACGCAACGACCAGACAGAGATCACAGCTAATTTTAGTCAGGGTGTTTCAAAGCGGGCCGTAAAGGATTATGAACAGGTAACAACTGATGAATATTTCCAAAACTACTGGCTTGCTGTTAAAAACAAACAAAAAGCCTCTAACCCAACTTATACGGATTTGCAGGCTGGTCAGGCTGCAAGCGAGCAGATCATTACCGATCTGGGTATCAACCCTTATGGCTCAAAATACCCACTTCCTGTAGGACCAGATGGGAAGCTTGTTGCAGGAGCAACACCATTATGGGATGATAATTGGGGTGATGCAATGGAACAAACCGCAATACGTACCCAAGCCGATCTTAGCTTTAGTGGTGGTAACGAAAAAAGCCAATACTTTATTTCTGGCGGATACCTTAATGATAAGGGTATTGCATTGGGTTCCGGGTACAAAAGATATAGCGCAAGGGTTAATTTAACTACCAAAGCAAAAAAATGGTTAACTGCCGGACTGAACATTTCAGCAGCAAATACCCTTCAGGATTATCCTATTTCTGAAGATAGTAATACAGGAAACGTAGTAAACTATTCGCKTTTGGTGCCAAGCTTCTATCCTGTTTATGAACGAAATCCTGATGGCTCTTACAAAACTGATGCAAATGGCAACAGAGTTTATGATTTTGGCGCTTATCGCCCAAGTTCAGCCATTCCAAGAAGCAACCTCGCGGCAACTGTTGACCTGGATAAATCTGAAATCTTAAAAGACAATGTTTCGGCACGTACCTTCCTTGAAGCTACCATAATCCCCGAATTAAAATTCAAAACTACTTACAGCGCTGATTTTGCAAACATTAACAATCATAATTATACGAATCCGGTACTTGGCGATGGAGCTGAAACCAAAGGTTCGGTAAGTAAAAGCAACAGCAGAACTTATTCATGGACATGGAACAACATCTTAACTTACGAAAAGACCTTTAACGAAGACCATCATTTAAATTTACTTGCAGGTCAGGAGATTTACAAATACAATTACAGGATCATTTCTGGTAGCAGGGAACGCTTTGTACTCCCTGGCTTATATGAACCAGACGCTGCTTCACAATTAAACGATTTTGGCGGGTCGGCATTGGACTATACCTTACTAAGTTTTCTTGGACGCGCAGAGTATGATTATAAAAAGAAATACCTGCTTTCTGCATCACTAAGAACAGACGGATCTTCAAGATTTGCTCCGGCAACACGCTGGGGAACATTCTGGTCGCTAGGTGCTTCATGGAAACTATCTGAAGAAGACTTCCTAAAAGACAATTCCTGGTTAAGTACACTAACGCTTAGAACCAGTTATGGTGCTCAGGGAAATGATAATATTGGTACTTATTATGCTTACGAAGGCTTGTACACCATCCAAAATAACCTTGGTGAAAATGGTTTGGTAACTTCAAGACTTCCAACACCAGATCTTAAATGGGAAACCAACTTAAACTTTAATCTGGGTCTTGATTTCGGAATTCTGAACGACAGAATCAGCGGTACCGTGGAGTATTTCGATAGAAGATCGAGAGATTTGCTGTTTAGCAGACCAAAGGCTCCGTCGACCGGTTTTGGTTCAATTGACGCCAACATCGGTGCTTTAAAAAACACCGGTATAGAGGTTCAGATCAATGCAACCCCTATTCGTACTGCAGATTTTAGATGGAACATTAGCCTGAACGCTACACATTACAAAAACGAAATTACTGCTTTGCCTCAGGAAGATATCAAAACTACTACAAAGATCATGCGTAAAGGTGGTTCTGTGTACGATTTTTTCCTGAAAGAATGGGCCGGAGTGGATCCGGAAACCGGAAATCCATTATGGTATAAACAAGATGCTAATGGGAACAAAGTAACCACTAATATCTATGCTGATGCGATACAATATGTTCAGGACAGTGCGCTTCCAGATCTTACTGGCGGTATAAGCAATACATTCAGTTACAAGGAGTTTGAATTATCGGCATTGTTTGCCTACAGCATCGGTGGTAAAATTTTAGACAATGATTATTTATCATTAATGCACAATGGCAGCAGCACCGGGCGTACCTGGTCTAAAGAAATATTAAACCATTGGACCCCGGCAAACAAATATACGAATGTACCAAGATTAACAACCGATAACCTTGGATGGACTCAGGCTTCTACCCGTTTTCTTTACAGTGCAACTTATGCTCGTTTAAAGAACTTAACTCTAGGGTACAGTTTGCCTAAAACTCTGGCCAGTAAATGGGGCTTAAACAACCTTAAACTAACCTTAACCGGCGAAAACCTATTTACTTTTTACGGACATGATGGTATGGATCCGGAACAAACTGTTGATGGTACTACTTATTACCGTTATCCGGCTATGCGTACTTTTTCTGCCGGACTTAGCCTTACTTTCTAATGCATCTATTAAAAATTACAAAAATGAAAATTAAACAGATCACCTATATAATTGGGATATCCGCTTTGCCCTTTCTTGGATGCAAAAAGGAGCTTACCACTACACCGACTACCTCCGTTCCCGAATCATTGATCTATGGGACAGCAGATAACATTGAAACCGTGCTGAATGGAACCTGGTCGTACATGAACGACACCTATTTTACTTATGCAAATCCTGGTTACTCTTCTATCTTAAGAACCAGTGATGTAATGGGAGACGATATTGCCATCATTACCAACAAATACGGATATCGCGATGCATATGAATATACATTGGCTAATAATCAAACCAGACTGGGTGCTTTCTGGACCATTCTTTATCGTGTGATAAATAACACCAATAATATCATCAGTAAAATTGACGCCTCAACCGGAACGGCAGAGAAAAAAGCGCAGATTAAAGGTCAGGCTTATGCATTAAGAGCCAATAGTTATTTGAATCTGGTTACGTACTACCAGTTCAATTACCAGGTAAATCCCCAAGCCAAAGCGGTTCCTGTTTATACGGAACCTACCGGTCCGACAACTGAAGGTAAATCAAAATCGACTGTTGAGCAGGTTTATCAGCTGATCATCTCAGACCTTACTGAGG
>NZ_JBFTNT010000094.1:0-14224 GCF_056397585.1 Pedobacter sp. 05L430
GTATTGCACAACTCGATATTTATTTAAACCTTTGCGCCTCAACTCATTCAAAGAATTATTATACACAGAAAATGATTAAGCACGCGACCCATAAACTTTCTATTGTAGAAGCAAAAAATATTGCTTCCAGAAGTTTGTTTATTGAACGTTTGCGACCCGTTTTTTTTGTAACCACTAACCGGCAAAATTATACGCCGCGGATTTGAGTAAATCTCTGCGTAATGTCTCTACGCATTTCCACAGAGGATTGCCTCTCAAAAAACAATTAATCAGAACATTTATTTTTTTTCGTTATCATATTAATGAATATAAACGATTTTATAGTGCAAGTTGCACTTCCTGAACATCGTGTCTTTGCAGAAGAAATTTGCGAAGAAATGGCAGAATCGGCAAAAGCTCGAGGTACAGGTATCGCTAAACGCTCTCCGGAGTACGTAGCAAATAAAATTTTAGACGGGAAGTCTGTAATTGCTTTCCATAAGGATGGCTCATGGGCTGGGTTTTGCTATATAGAAACCTGGACACATGGACAATTTGTAGCCAATTCAGGTTTAATAGTTAGTCCTAAATACAGAAAAGCGGGACTTGCTCATGCTATTAAAGAGAAGATTTTTGCGCTTTCGAGACAAAAATATCCTAAAGCAAAGATTTTTGGTTTAACTACAGGATTGGCTGTAATGAAAATCAATTCTGATCTTGGTTATGAACCTGTAACTTATTCAGAGCTTACTCAGGATGAGGAATTTTGGAAAGGCTGTCAAAGTTGTGTGAACTTCGAAATTCTAAAGATGAAGGAACGCAAAAATTGCATGTGTACTGCAATGCTGTATGATCCTGTAGAACAAAAACATGATGTTGCCAAGAAATTTGCAGAGGAATTGCACAAGAAGCCTAAGCTTTACGAGCGCTTTATGCGCATTAAGCAACGCTTGGTACTTAGTTCAAAACCCGAAAATAAAGGAGGTTTAAAATCTCTGTTTTTAATGTTTACCGTTTTATTTAAATAGCTGTTATAAAGATGAAGAAGAAAGTTGTTTTAGCGTTTAGCGGAGGTTTGGATACCTCATTTTGCTGTATTTATTTAGCCCAGGATCGCGGATTAGAAGTGCATTCTGTTATTGTAAATACTGGTGGTTTTTCTGATGAAGAATTAGAGGAAATAGAAAAACGTGCTTATGCTTTAGGTGTAGCTTCTCATGCTGTGGTTGACGAAACGACAAACTATTATGACAGCTGTATTAAATATTTGGTTTTCGGGAATGTGTTAAAAAATGCAACTTATCCATTATCGGTAAGTGCAGAACGTGTAAGTCAGGCTACTGCAATTGCAAATTATGTTAAGAAAATAGGTGCTGATTACGTAGCTCACGGAAGTACAGGTGCAGGTAATGATCAGGTTCGTTTTGATATGATCTTTAATATCATCATTCCGAATGTAGAGATTATTACTCCTATCAGAGATTTAAAGCTGTCACGCGAAGCGGAAATAGAGTATTTGAGCAACCATGGTGTTCATTATAGCGCTGAAAAAGCAAGATATTCTATTAATAAAGGTTTATGGGGAACATCTGTAGGAGGAAAAGAAACTTTAACCTCTAATGAGACGTTGCCAGAAGAAGCATGGCCAACTCAGGTTTCCGTAACAACACCTCGCAAATTAACTTTAACTTTTACTAAGGGTGAACTGGTAGCTATTGATGGCGAAACTTTTGAGCCGGTTAGAGCAATTCAGAAATTACAGGCAATAGCTCAGCCTTATGGTATTGGCAGAGATATCCATGTAGGTGATACAATTATAGGAATTAAAGGACGTGTGGGTTTTGAAGCTGCGGCGCCAATGGTGATCATTAAAGCTCACCATACGCTAGAAAAACATACTCTAACAAAATGGCAGCTTTCATGGAAAGAACAACTGTCGTCTTTCTATGGTAACTGGTTACATGAAGGTCAATTCCACGACCCTATTATGCGAAACATTGAGGCTTTTTTAACCGATACACAGAAAACAGTTAGCGGAAATGTGTTTGTTGAGTTGTTGCCTTATCGTTTCAATATTATCGGAATTGAATCAGAACACGATTTGATGAGCAATAAATTCGGTAGCTATGGCGAAATGAACAACGCATGGAGTGGCGAAGATGTTAAAGGCTTCTCAAAGATTTTTGGTAACCAGGTAATGATCTGGCATAAAGTAAACAGTCATGAAGATTAGAGCAGGTATAGTTGGCGGTGCAGGATATACAGGTGGCGAGATGCTTCGTATTCTTGTGAACCATCCAATTGTTGATATTGTATTCGTAAATAGTAACAGTAATGCCGGAAACCATATTTCGGATGTGCATACAGATTTATTTGGCGATACTGACTTGCGCTTTACAGATGAATTATCGTCGGATATTGATGTTTTGTTTCTTTGTGTAGGACACGGTGATGCGAAGAAATTTTTAGCTGCAAACGTTATTGATAGCAGCATTAAGATAATTGACTTGAGTCAGGATTTCAGACTAAAAGTGAATGCCGGAAATAAATGGGTGTATGGCTTACCGGAATTAAATCGTGAAGCAATACAGAAGGCAAGTTATATTGCTAATCCGGGTTGTTTTGCAACTTGTATTCAGTTGGGACTACTGCCTTTGGCATCAAAGGGTTTGTTGAAAAGCGAAGTGCATATCAACGCAACAACAGGATCAACCGGAGCTGGACAAAGCTTGGCTTCAACCTCTCATTTTAGCTGGCGCAATAACAACTTATCAGTATACAAAGCTTTTGAACATCAGCATCTTAATGAGATAGGAGAGAGTTTGAAACAACTTGAGCCCGGTTTTAATGAAGTTTTAAACTTTATTCCGCAACGTGGTGATTTTACAAGAGGTATTTTGGCAGCAATGTATCTTGAGAGTGATTTGACTGCAGAGGAGGCACAGCGTATCTATGAAGATTTTTATGCATCACATCCTTTTACTCATGTAAGTAAAAGAAATATTGATTTAAAACAGGTGGTAAATACAAATAAAGGATTAGTGCATGTAGAAAAACATGGCAATAAACTCTTTATTGTAAGTATAATAGATAATTTGTTAAAAGGAGCAAGTGGGCAGGCAGTACAAAATATGAATTTGATATTTGGATTAGAAGAAGGTACTGGACTCCGGCTAAAAGCAGCTGCATTTTAATTTGTTGTTTCGTCATCCTGAATTTATTTCAGGATCCCGGATTTCCATTTAACCATTTAACCCATGCTACTTCGAGATCCTGAAATAAATTCAGGATGACGCGGAGCAAAAATCTAAAAAAATGAACTTATTCGACGTATATCCATTAAATAATATAGAAATAGTAAAAGCACAAGGCAGTACCGTTTGGGATGCTGAAGGACAAGAATATCTGGACCTTTATGGCGGACATGCTGTTATTTCAATAGGCCATACCCATCCGCACTATGTGCAGCGTTTAACCGACCAGCTTAATAAGGTTGGTTTTTATTCTAATTCTGTTAAGATTCCTTTACAAGTGCAGTTAGCTGAACAATTAGGAAAGGTTTCCGGAAAAACAGACTATCAATTGTTTTTGTGTAACTCTGGTGCAGAGGCTAATGAAAATGCTTTAAAATTAGCTTCTTTTTACAATGGCAGAAAGAAAATAATTGCCTTTAAAGGCGCATTTCATGGTAGAACATCTTTAGCAGTTTCGGCTACTGATAACCCTAAAATTATTGCTCCAGTAAATGAAACCGATAATATTGTTTTTCTTCCTCATAATGATACAGCTGCCCTGGAGCAGGCATTTGCTGAATTTGGAAATGATATTACAGCTGTAATTATTGAAGGGATTCAAGGTGTTGGCGGTATAAAAGAAGCTTCGATAAGCTTTTTACAAAAGATCCGTTTCCTTTGTGATCAGTATAATTCGGTTTACATAGCAGACAGTGTTCAGTGTGGCTATGGCAGAACAGGAATGTTCTATTCTCATGATTATGCCGGTGTTAACGCTGATGTTTACACTATGGCAAAAGGAATGGGCAACGGTTTCCCTGTAGCCGGAATTTCTATTGCACCAAAATTTAAGCCTTGGCATGGTATGCTGGGTACTACTTTTGGCGGTAACCACCTTGCTTGCGCAGCTGCTTTGGCTGTTCTTGAGATCATTGAACAAAATGATTTATTGAAAAACGCCGAAACAGTAGGAAGCTACCTGATCGAGGAATTAAAGAAAATTGAAGAAGTAAAGGAAGTACGTGGACGTGGTTTAATGATAGGCATAGACCTTCCTGAAAGCCTTTCACACGTTAAAAAAGAGCTTTTATTTAAACATAAAATATTTACAGGTGAAGCTAAGCCTAACGTAATTAGACTTTTGCCTGCATTAAATTTAACTAAGGATCAAGCAGATCAATTTTTGAAAGAATTTAAAATTGCTTTAAAAGGATGAACCAATTCACCTCAGTAAATGATGTACAAGACATCGGCCAATTGGTTAAAGACGCATTGGCACTAAAGGAAAACCCTTATTCGCATCAGCATTTAGGAAAGAATAAGACTCTTGGTCTGGTTTTTCTAAATCCAAGTTTGCGCACGCGTTTGAGTACTCAAAAGGCTGCACTAAACCTTGGTATGAATGTGATGGTGATGAATATGGATAAAGAGGGCTGGGCATTAGAAACACAAGATGGTGTGGTAATGAACGGAACTACTGTTGAACATATTCGTGAGGCAGCAGCTGTAATGGGGCAATATTGCGACATTTTAGGCTTGCGTTCTTTTCCTAAGCTGATAAACAGAGATGAAGATTATAATGAGGACTTTTTTAATAAATTCATTAAATATTGTAATGTTCCTGTAGTCAGTTTAGAAAGTGCTACCCGTCACCCTTTACAAAGTTTAGCTGATCTTGTTACAATTAAAGAGACCTGGGGTGGTGCAGCTAGACCAAAAGTGGTACTAGCATGGGCACCCCACATTAAGGCCTTGCCTCAGGCAGTTCCTAACTCATTTGCAGAATGGATGTGTAAGGCTCAAGTGGATGGAATGCTTGATTTTACCATTGCTCAGCCAAAAGGATATGAATTAAGTGAAGATTTTACTCCTGGTGCAACCATTACACATAGTTTAGATGAAGCATTAAAAGGGGCGGATTATATTTATGTTAAAAATTGGTCTAGCTTTAAGGAGTACGGAAAAGTACTTACCTATCCGGAAGGATGGATGCTTAATAATGAGAAATTAGTAGGCACAAATAATGCAAAAGTAATGCATTGCCTGCCTGTTCGCAGAGACCTTGAACTCTCTTCTGAAATATTGGATGGCCCTAACTCGTTGGTTATCCATGAAGCGGGAAATCGTTTATGGGCAGCACAGGCCGTATTAAAACAAATGTTAGAAAAATTATAATAATCTGGTAACCATATGAAGAAACTCAGTGTAATTAAAATCGGCGGGAATGTTATAGATAATTCAGAAAAACTACATCAGTTTTTGCTTGATTTTACAGCGCTTCCCGGAGATAAGATTTTAATTCATGGCGGCGGTAAAATTGCAACTGAACTGGGGGTTTCATTGGGCGTAGAGGCCAAAATGGTAGAAGGAAGGCGTATAACTGATATAGAAACGCTTCGGATAGTTACCATGGTTTATGCCGGATTGATTAATAAGAATATGGTTGCCCAGTTACAGGCTAAGGGCAGCAATGCTATTGGCTTAACCGGCGCAGACGGAAACATAATAAAAGCTGTTAAAAGACCTGTAAAGGATATTGATTATGGTTTTGTTGGAGATCTTGATGAGACTTCCGTTTCCTCAGATACTTTAGATAGTCTGCTAAAGGCTGGCCTGGTTCCTGTATTGTGTGCGATAACCCATGATGGTGCTTCACAATTGCTAAATACCAATGCAGATACGATTGCATCTGCAGTTGCTGTTGCTATGTCTTCCCTTTATGATACGTCTTTAATTTACTGTTTCGAAAAGCGCGGAGTAATGAGGGATATTGATGATGACCAGTCTTTAGTACCGGTGATTAGAATGGGTGAATTTGAAACCCTGAAAAATGAAGGCGTAGTTTCGGGCGGAATGATACCTAAATTACATAATGCTTTTGAAGCTATAAAAAGTGGAGTTAGTGCAGTATATATTGGCAAAGCAGATGAATTGCCACAAATAGATCAACAGAATTTCGGAACCCGATTAATCAGATAATTATGAACCAGTTTAAAGGCAGTATTGCCATTTTAGGAAGCGGAAATATTGGTGTCTCTTTAGCCAAAGGGCTAGTTAAGGCGAGTTATGCAGAACCCGGTCAGATTACTTTGACTAGGCGCAATGTTTCTAATTTAACTGCATTTTCTGATCAGGGATTTATGGTTAGCGGCGAAAATGCTGCCGTAGTTGCTGCGGCTGATATTATTGTTCTGGCGGTTTTGCCTCAGCAATTGAATCAATTATTAGATCAAATACGCCCAGCTGTTGATCCAAAGAAACAGGTTTTCATTTCTGTTGCATCAGGTGTAAGCTGTATTGATATCAGAAATAAACTGGGAGATGCTGTACAGGTTGTAAGGGCAATGCCAAATACAGCTATAGCTATAGGCCAATCCATGACTTGTGTGGCCACCGATAATGCGTCTAAAGAGAACGTAGATGAGGTCGTTAGAATGTTTGAAACTGTTGGGGCTGTTGTTAAAATTAACGAGGACCTGATGACTTCTGCAACTGCACTATGTGCCTGTGGAATTGCCTTTTTCTTACGTGCAATAAGAGCAGCTTCACAGGGTGGAGTAGAAATTGGCTTCCATGCCGATGAAGCATTAAAAATGGCTGTGCAAACGGCAAAAGGTGCTGCGGATCTGCTATTGCAAATGCAGTCACACCCTGAACAGGAAATCGATAAAGTTACTTCCCCTAAAGGGTGTACAATAGCAGGATTAAACGAGATGGAGCATAATGGCTTCAGCTCATCTTTAATTAAAGGTATTAAGTTATCGGCAATCAAAGCCGGGGCTTTATACACTAAAGAATAATTACTTATGATAGAACAACTGCAAAAAGATAGTTTAGAATTGTTAAAAGAGCTAATAGGCATTCAGTCTTTTAGTAAAGAGGAAGATAAGACGGCTGATGCGATTGAACAGTTTTTGCAGCAACGTGATATAAAAACTTACCGGAAGCTTAATAACATCTGGGCATATAATAAGCACTTTGATAAGCGTAAACCTACCTTGCTTTTAAATTCTCATCATGATACCGTAAAGCCAAATTCAGGCTATACGCGTGATCCTTATGATGCAGCTATTGAAGACGGCAAATTATACGGGTTGGGAAGTAATGATGCAGGAGGATGCCTGGTATCGCTTATTGCAACATTTCTCTACTTTTATAATCAGGAAGAATTGAGCTATAACATTTGTTTGGCTACAACGGCCGAAGAAGAAATTTCAGGTAACAACGGTTTGGAATGTGTACTCCCTGATTTAGGTGAACTGGAATTTGCGATAGTAGGGGAGCCTACGCAAATGAATCTTGCAATTGCTGAACGTGGGTTGTTAGTATTAGACTGTACTTCAACGGGAAAAGCGGGACATGCTGCACGTGAGGAAGGAGACAATGCAATTTATAAAGCCCTTAAAGATATTGAGTGGTTCAGAAACTACCGCTTTTCTAAAATCTCTGAGGTATTTGGTCCGTTAAAAATGTCGGTTACAATCATCAATGCCGGCTCTCAGCATAATGTTGTTCCGGCTACATGTACTTTTACTGTAGATGTCCGCGTAACAGATGCCTATACCAATGAAGAGGTATTAAAAATTATCCGTACCAATGTAGATTGTGAAGTAACTCCAAGATCTATAAGATTAAAACCATCATCAATAGATAAAGAACATCCGTTGGTTCAGTCGGGCATTGCACTTGGAAGAACAACTTACGGATCTCCAACAACTTCAGATCAGGCTTTGTTGAGTATCCCTTCAGTAAAGGTTGGTCCTGGCGATTCAGCACGTTCTCATATGGCTGATGAATACGTTTATGTAAACGAGATTGCCGAGGGGATTGAGCTTTATATTGAAATGCTTAAGCCGGTAATAAAGGGCAAATAATTGTATTTTTGGTATCTATAATAGATTATAATGAAGATCTGGCAAAAAAACGTAAACGTAAATAAAGATATTGAAACCTTTACCGTCGGTAAAGACAGGGAATTGGATTTGCAAATGGCTGCTTTTGATGTGCTTGGTTCCCTTGCACATGTTGAAATGCTTGAAAGTATAGGATTACTTACCGCGGATGAGCTTAAGGCAATTCAAAAAGAACTTAAAAATATCTATGCCGATATTGAAGCCGGTAAATTTACTATTGATGATACGGTAGAAGATGTACATTCTCAGGTAGAATGGCTGCTTACCCAACGAATTGGAGATGCGGGTAAAAAGATCCATAGCGGTAGATCTCGTAATGACCAGGTCTTAGTTGATCTTAAACTTTTCTTTAGAAGCTGCATCGAAGAAATGGTTGGCAACACTTCTGTTTTATTTGGCCAGCTACTGGAATTAAGCAACACGCATAAAGATAAACTTTTACCAGGTTATACCCACTTGCAGATAGCAATGCCATCTTCTTTTGGATTGTGGTTTGGCGCATATGCTGAAAGCTTGGTTGATGATATGGAATTAATGCTGGCGGCATGGAAGATCTGTAATAAAAACCCTTTAGGATCTGCAGCAGGATATGGTTCTTCTTTCCCATTAAACAGAACAATGACTACTGAATTATTAGGCTTCGAAAGGCTAAATTATAATGTAGTGTATGCTCAAATGGGTAGAGGGAAAACTGAACGCATTCTGGCACAGGCCATGTCATCTGTAGCAGCATCATTAGCTAAAATGGCTATGGATGTTTGCTTATTCATTAACCAGAACTTTGGTTTCATTAGCTTCCCTGATGAACTAACCACCGGATCTAGCATCATGCCTCATAAGAAAAACCCTGATGTGTTTGAACTGATTCGTTCTCGCTGCAATAAGATACAGGCTTTGCCAAACGAAATTGCTATGATGATCACCAATCTTCCTTCGGGATACCATAGAGATCTTCAATTATTAAAGGAAAATCTATTTCCTGCAATTACCTCATTAAACGAGTGTTTGGAGATGACCACTTTCATGTTGCAAAACATCACTGTTAAAGACAATATATTGGCTGATAAAAAGTATGCATACTTGTTTAGTGTAGAAGTGGTAAATGAATTGGCATTAAAAGGGACTCCTTTCAGAGAGGCCTATAAAATCGTAGGTGAGTCAATAGAGAACGGAACATTTATACCTGGCACAGAAATACACCATACTCATGAGGGAAGCATTGGCAACCTATGCAATAGTGATATTGAAGACATGATGGACGAGATCCTGTCTCAGTTTAAATTTGAAAAAACCAAAGAAGCTATTCAGCAATTGCTATCTTAACTATAAATAAAGCATAAGAAATGAATGTATMAGTATTAGCAAACACCCTTATAGGCTCTGAAATCATTAAAATTGGTAACGAGGTTAATGATATGAAGCGAAAAGGAGCGCAGATTGCAAACCTGACCATTGGAGATTTTGATCCTTCGATTTTTCCAATCCCTGCTGAACTTAAAGACGAGATTATTGATGCTTACCATCATAACCATACCAATTATCCGCCTGCTGATGGTATCTTACCCCTTCGCGAAACGGTAGTAGACATTTTAAAGGACAGGTATTCATTGAACTATTCTGTATCTGATATTTTAATTGCAGGAGGTTCAAGACCCTTGATCTATGCCACTTACCTCGCTTTAATTGATCCTGGCGATAAGGTGATTTATCCTGCACCATCATGGAATAATAATCATTATTGTCACCTTTCATCAGCAAAAGGTATAGCTGTAGTAACTACGGTAGAGAATAACTTTATGCCCACTGCAGATCAGTTAAGGCCACATTTAAAAGGAGCAACGTTACTTGCGCTCTGTTCTCCATTAAATCCTACCGGTACAATGTTTACTCAGGAGCAGCTTGAAGAGATCTGTGAAGTGGTGATTGAAGAAAACAAATCAAGAGGAGCAAACGAAAAGCCCCTATATATCCTATACGACCAGATCTACTCTTTACTAACCTTTGGCCGCACACATGTTAATCCGGTAAGTTTACGTCCAGAACTAAAAGGGTATGTAATCTATATAGATGGAATTTCTAAATGCCTTTCTGCCACAGGTGTTAGGGTAGGATGGGCTTTTGGTCCGGAAGTTATTATCAGTAAAATGAAGGCATTGTTAGGTCATATTGGTGCATGGGCACCTAAGGCAGAGCAAGTAGCGGTAGCTAAGTACTTTAAAAACAACAATCTTGTTGATCTTTTCCTGGGCTCGTTTAAAGAGCAAGTTCAAATAAGTCTGGATGAGCTTCATAATGGCTTTCAGCAATTAAAATCAGAAGGCTTTAATGTGGATTCTGTAATTCCGATGGGAGCTATTTATTTGACGCTTAAAATCGATTACATAGGTAAAACAACACCATCCGGAGACTTGATTAAAAACAGTGCAGACGTAAATTTCTACTTAATTAAAGAAGCTCAGGCAGCGCTGGTCCCTTTTTCGGCTTTTGGAAACGACGAATCAATGGCCTGGTTCAGAGCTTCTGTTGGTGGATGCTCTTTGCAGGATATTAAAGATATGTTACCGAGAATTAAAGCCGCGCTAGGAAAGCTAAAATAAAAGCTATTTGAATTCCGAAGTTTTGTGAAATTCGATATCCGGATAATCCCTCATGGTCATATTGATCATGAATTCATTATCTGCAAGGAAAACGGGGTTGCCATCTTTATCTTGACCAATATGCTGTTGCTTACGTTTTAGGAACTCCTCTAATTTCTTCTTGTCTTTAGATGTTACCCAGTTTGATCTGCCATAGCTTAAGGTTCTGAAATATGCTTTAGCACCATATTCATGCTCAAGTCTGAAGGCAATAACTTCAAATTGAAGCTCTCCAACAGCACCTATTATTTTTCTGTTTCCAGGCTGTTGTATAAATAGCTGAGCAACGCCTTCTTCGGTAAGCTGTTGTATGCCTTTTTCCAGCTGTTTAGTGCGCAGAGGGTCTCTATTCTCAACTTCCTTAAATATTTCAGGAGAGAAGCTGGGAATGCCCTTAAACTGCAATTGTTCTCCTTCTGTAAGGGTATCGCCAATTTTGAAATTGCCACTATCATATAATCCTACAACATCACCTGGCCAAGCCTCTTCTACAATGCTCTTCTCATTGGCCATAAAGTCCATTGGGTTAGAGAATTTTAGTTTTTTACCTTGTCTGGTATGGAAGTAAAATTTATTACGCTCAAATTTTCCTGAACATATTCTTAAAAAGGCAATACGGTCACGGTGTTTAGGGTCTAAGTTAGCATGGATCTTAAAAACAAAGCCTKAAAAGTTCTTTTCATTAACCAGAACCTCACGCTGTTCAGCTTCCCGGCTTCTAGGGCTTGGGGCAATCTGAACAAAAGTGTCTAAAAGCTCTTTTATACCAAAGTTGTTAATAGCACTTCCAAAAAATACAGGAGCAAGCAAACCTTCGGTGTACATGCTTTTGTCAAGCTTACCATAAACGCCTTCTACCAGTTCTAAGTCACCTTTTAAGCCATCAAGCTCCTTCGGCTTTAAAAACTTACCCAGGTTTTCATCGTTCAGATCGCTTACTTCAATAACAGGCTCGCTAATCTTAGTCTTATCTGGTTCAAATAGGTTCAGGTGATTATTGTAAATGCTATAAACCCCTTTAAAAGTATGTCCTTGCCCAATAGGCCAGGAAAGAGGGCATAAGCTGATGTTAAGTTTATTCTCAATTTCATCAAGCAGATCAAATGCATCCTTACCCTCACGATCCATCTTATTAATAAAGATGATCACAGGGGTATTACGCATCCGGCACACAGCCATTAACTTTTCAGTTTGCTCTTCAACACCCTTTACACAGTCTACTACCAGAATAACACTGTCAACTGCCGATAGGGTACGATAAGTATCCTCAGCAAAGTCTTTGTGACCAGGGGTATCTAATATATTGATGCGCTTGTTGCTATACTCAAATCCCATTACAGAAGTAGCTACGGATATTCCACGTTGCTTTTCTATTTCCATAAAATCGGAGGTATTGCTTTGATTTGCTTTATTCCGTTTAACTGCCCCGGCAGTATTAATAGCCCCTCCAAAAAGTAAAAATTTCTCTGTTAATGTAGTTTTACCTGCATCGGGGTGACTGATAATGGCAAATGTTTTTCGTTTTTCTATTTCCGGGTTAATCATAAAGAGTTTAAGCGTGTTGTGCTTGATAAAAGGCTGCAAAGATAAGGAAAAAAAAGTGTGGAATGTGTAAAAGGAAAAGCCGGCACATTTATGCCGGCTTTTCTTTATAACATTTATCTAGCCTCTTCCGCTTCTGGATGATCTTGAAGAGGAGTTATTTTCTCTTCCGCCGCCCCCATTTCCTCGGCTTTCAGATCCTCTGGAAGGCCTGCTTTGCTCAACCCTTTCAGATCTTTGAGGTTGAGGCTGAGGTCTGGTCTGTTCTTGCCTAGGTTGTTCTTGTCTAGGCTGAGGTCTTTCTTGCCTAGGTTGTTGAACCGGCTCTTGCCTAGGCTGCGCTTCTTGTCTAGGTTGCGACTGAATCCTTTCTTGTCTTGGCTGTTGAACCGGCTCCTGTCTTTGTTGCTGAGGTTGAGCTTCCTGTCTCGGTTGAGCCTGATTCTCTCTTGTGGAACGAGCAGGTCTTTGAGAAGGAGAAGTGTTTTCTTGCTGTACTCTTTCAGGACGGCTGTTTACTCTTGTGCCCTCATTTGTTCTGTTGTCAGTTGGTTGGCTACCATCTCTTGATACCCTACCATTAGTTACTCTTCCATCAACATTACTTCTATCATTGCTGCTGCGGTCAGTTCTAGGACTTGCATACCCTTCGCCACGAACCGGATTTCTTGGAGCTACATTTCCGGCATTAGTTTCTCTGCTACTTCTGCCATTTGGCCTGTAGATTTCAACTTTGTTTCCGCTAATACTACTTCTGCCGGGTCTGCTGCTTCTATCTATGTTATAAACAGGAACTGCCTGTCTGGTCGAGCGTCTGATGTCATCTGCCCTTGGGCCAGTATAATAATTACGGCTGTTTCTTGAATAAACATTATTGATGATAGTTGTATTGTGAATGATAGTTACGTTTCTACGCGAATAGTAACGTGGGAAGTTGCTATAATAGATATTTCTTTGAGGAACAAATACCCACCAAAGATCCGGAATATTGATGTTAACATTAATATTCATGCCAGGACCCATAGGAGCCCATCCATAATAGCCGCCACCGCTTCTCCAGCTTACCCATGCCGGACCCCATACGGTATCGGGAATCCATACCCATTGGCTGTAGCGGTTATAAACCCATCTTCCATAATGGAAAGGAGCCCATCCCCAGTCGTAATCAGAAACCCATGTGTTACCATATTCTGTCATAACCCATCGGCCATTCGAATAATACGGTCTGAAGTCTGCTTGTTCTACATCTGGTCGCCAAACATAGCCATATTGAGAATCCTGAATCCAAGTGCCATAAGGCGATAATTCGTCGTAAAAAGATTGCAAGGAGATATCCTCGTCTTGTGCCATAACCCGCTGTGCGGTCCCGGTTAAGAGGAGCATAAGCCCCAGCACAATAGCCGGTAATTTGATGATGTTTTTCATAGTGTGTGTGTTTAAATTTACCTAACGATCTTTATCTATCAATTTGAGTTCCAAATAATCTAAAAAGTTTAATCTGTTTAAGAAATATTACATTACGATTATGAGGTATGGCGTAATTTTATTGGTTTAAGTATTATTTAGGCCAATGTATAATCGGTTTTCCATTTAAACAAATTACGAAAAATAATTTGCAAGCGGCTATATTCAGATGGAAGATTACCCTTTGCTTATAATATTTACTTCACCAAATGCGCTTTCCAGCAAATTATTTTCTTCTTTTGTAAGCAAAACAAAATCTATGACAAAAGGCACCTTATTTCTTATTCCAGTACCTCTGGCAGAAAACGCAGCCCATAAATCTTTTACAAGCTTTCTTGTAGATACCATCAATTCCATAAATACCTACATTGTTGAAAATGAGAAAACAGCGCGTAAGTTTTTGAAGGAAGCTGGAATAAAAGTACCTCAGAGTGATCTTGTAATTCATGATTATGGT
>NZ_JBFTNT010000095.1:0-14097 GCF_056397585.1 Pedobacter sp. 05L430
GTCTAAAAGCCTACCGAGATCTCCGGTTCTATAGACTTTAATTTGTCCAAGTGTTGAATGGTTAAGTTCAATGAATTTCTCATTTGTTAGGTCTGGCTGATGAAAATATCCATTTGACAGGCAGGGACCTGAAATGCATATTTCACCAATTTCTCCATTTTCAAGAAAGGTTAATTTTTCATCAATAAAATAAATAGATGACTGTGCTATTGTTTCCCCAATTGTGGGTATTGATGCCCAATTATTGGGGTTACCTTTAAGTTTTAATTCGGTTACCCATATGGTTGTTTCGGTTGGGCCGTACACATTTACCAAACATGAATTGGAAATAGAAGAAAAGAATTCATTTATATTAGGGGTGATTTTAAGTAGTTCGCCACCAGTTATTAACTCCTTTAAATTAGCTGGAAATCGCTGTTCTTTGACAGCAGCTTCTGTTAAATATTGAAGCGTAACATAAGGTAAAAAGGCTTTATTTATCTTGTTTGCGATGATAAAATCTAAAAGTTTTGTGCCATCAAGTCTATAATCGTCATTAATAAGGTAAAGAGTAGCACCTGTTGTTAACGGCACAAAGATTTCTTGAAATGAAGCGTCAAAACTGAGATGGCAAAACTGTAACGCATTGATGCCTTTGCCATTAAGCGCATGATCATTTTGCCATTGTAAAAAATTAATCAGGCTTTTATGACTGATACATACTCCCTTTGGTTTTCCGGTAGAGCCTGATGTATAAAGAATGCATCCATTTTCAGATTGTTGGAAATTGTCATTGTTAACCGTATCAAGGTATGATTTATCTGAAGCTATAGGATAAAGCCCAAGGTCAGTAAAGACATTGAATTCGTTTAACAACGAAATACATGTACTTACTCCAGAATCTTCTTTAATCTGTAATAACCTGTTTTCTGGGTAGCTAGAATCTAATGGCAAATAGGTTTTTCCTGCTTTTAGGATTGCTAATAATCCAATAATCATTTCTATAGAGCGGGTTGCACTTAATCCTATAATTTCCTGATCAAAAGCTTGATTTAAAATAACGTTTGCTAAATTCTCAGCTCTGTTATTTAATTCACGGTAGGTAATGGACTTTTCGCCAAAAACCACGGCAATAATCTCTGGAAAATCCAGAGCTGCAATATTAAATAACTGATGAACCGTTAACTTGTTTTGGGTAATTAATATTTGGTCTGTAAACATTTGAGAGGATTGAATAAATTAACCTGACATATGCTTACTTGCAAAAGTTATTCCTTTTTATTAACTTTCATTTCATTTGGGTTCATTGTATGTTTTAATAGGGAGATTATTGAAGAAGAATCAGAACTAAATTGTTCGGTTCAGCTTGCTTAGCTCTTTCTCTGATACGCGGATATCAGATGCCCATGAGACCCCTTTCGTTGGGGTACGGATCTGCATCATACCTGTAATACACCTATGTAACCCCTGTGTAACACCTGGTGTTGCCTAACCTGAACCGAACCATTTCCAAACCCGGACACAAGGTGAGATGACAATGAAATAATGTCGCAAAAAAAAGACCCTTATTGAAACAATAAGAATCCTTTTGGAGATTTTAGCTTTAAAGGCTAAATTATTTTTTCTCTGGCGGAGTGGATACAATTTCTCCCCACTCGTTAACATAGGCCATCATGCTTTCAAGATCACCACCAGAGGAATTCTGTTGACGTTCAAGTTTACGCTGCTCTTTATCTTCTTTTTTCTTTTGTCTGTTTTTTTCTAGTTGCTTCTTCATGAAGGTAGCCTGAGATTTAGCCATAAATTCAATGTATTAGTTAAAAAATAACTCTCCTCTGGTTTTACCTGTTTGCCAAACATGTAAACTTATTGCTGTTTACTGTTAATATGGCTTAATATAATTAATTCTCGGGCGACAACGGACCAGTAGCCAGGAGGAATTGAAACCCAATCAAAAGGTTTGATTGGCAAGTAAATATTAAGAGAATAGTATAATGATATCCCGTTTGTGCAAATATACTAAATTTCTGGTTAAGAATCAATATTTGAAACAACTAGATGCTTAACGGGAAGTTAAACCATAACTATATTTTTTATAAACCAACCCTAATGGCATAGGTTACTTTAACGCGTGCCTTTAATTCCTTAGTAGTAGCCGTTCTTAATTTAGCTGAAAGATTATAGGTGAATGAAGAGGAGGTAAGGAAGGTTCTGACATCTGAACTTCCGGATGTTATTGGAATGCTAAGTTTAGTGGCTCGAGTATTTGGAGGGTTTACTGTAGCAATTGATTGGTCTGCTTGTCCGGATGCTTGCAGTTTGACAATTATGTTTTCTATGTTTTGAATGTTATTTAAACTATCTGCATCCAAAAGTTCTAAGTTGAATTCTTTGATGCGTATGTTTTTTACATTACCTAATCCGAATTTTGATGATTCTTTATTGATCAAAGAATCGAGATTAAAGTTTTTCACATTGAGGTTTCCAAGGATTGTTCCGGATTCGGTACTTGTGATCTTTGGTATCGTAAAAGATATGCCCTCGGCAGGGGTAATGAAAAGATCACGTTCGATGGATTCTTTAATGTTATTGCAAGATAGAAGTACCGTTGCAATTATTAGAGCGGATGCCAGCAAAGTATTAATTTTAGTTCTCATATACTTTAATTTGATTTTTCATCTTCACAAAGGTTCACATTATTCTCCATACCACCAATTAATTGTTTGGAGAGCGGCGAGTCTCAAAAGCTATTTTTTTGCTAAACTTCTCATATATTTGGCGATTTTTAACCACAGAATATTATATTGTGTGTTTATTTAAGTATCTGTAAAACAGAATTATTACGTGTATTTTGTTTAAGTTTTTGGTTATTTAAGCAGATGTTTGAGGTGGTTTGAGGGTGATAAAATGCAGAATAATATTCTGTTTGTTTGTCAATTTATCTGTAATACAGTTAGTTATGTTGGCTTTGGTGTACTAGTACTGCTGTCTATTGTACGCAGCCGAAAAATCACTTCTCATACTCTTAAATCGTTCAACTACAGTGGCAATAAAGGCTTCATCCAAGATTTGAAAGATCTCGTTTGCCCCTCCTCCACTGAGGTCGAGTTCTGACAATTTATAACTTTGTTCGAGGGTTCCCTGCTCGAATTTGATGATGTATTTTTGGTTCATGTTAAATAAGGTGATCTTGCATTCTGGATGTGGAAGTTCTGCTATTACTCTCATGCTTTCTGTAATTTATTAAGTAAGAAATTTGATTTTGTATTGGAAGAAAAAGCCGCCTTTCATTTTATCGGGCGACTTTTTATGATGGTTATTTTACGAGTCTGTAGATTAAAGTTTAACGCCCATTTCTTTTATAAGAAAATCGGCTTTGTCAATTTTTGAAGCAACCCATAGTACATAACGGATGTCTACGCCAATTGATCTGCTGTAGCTATCATTCCATGCATAATCGTTTATTGTTGCTCCGAATGCACGGTCAAAATTTACGCCTACCAGCTCGCCATAGGCATTCATGATAGGAGAGCCTGAGTTTCCGCCAGTAGTGTCCATGTTGTAAAGAAAGGAAACTGGGACGTCGTTAAGGTCTTTCTTTGCATATGGACCAAAATCTTTGGCGTTCCAAAGTGTTTTGATTTGCTCTGGGTAAGCAAATTCAGGATTCCCTGTAGCACCTTTTTCAAGTATTCCTTTTATTGTGGTATATGGCCTCATGTATGAGGCATCGGCCGGCCAATAKCCTTTAACATAGCCGTAGGTTAACCTGAGAGTGCTGTTCGCATCAGGAATGAAGTCTTTGTTTAAGAACTTCTCTTTGATGTTTACATAGTCGCCCATAAGCTTATTTAATAGTCCATCTCTGCGGTCTTTTTCAGGTTTTAACTCATTGATTTGTTTTGCGATATCATCTTCAAAGAGAAGTAGTCCATCATTATATGTAGAAATAGATTTTGGAGATTGAAGTAATACGTTTAAAACATAATTGACTTCTTTTAGCTTGCTTACTTCAAAAAGACTTTCTACATATTGATCAATAACATCATTGCTATTTGCACCTTTACTAGTGATTTTGTTAACGGCAGTTACCTTTTGGATTGGGCTGAACCGAGAAGCGTCTTCAAGCATTCTTTTGAATATCTTTCTATCTGCGTCTATGTCATATGATTCGTAGGTGCTTGATAATGTTTGCTTAAGTTTTTGGATGTTTTGATCAAAAAACTCTTGCTTTTGAGCTGCGGGCTGAGCTTTAAGAGCGTTTTTGAACGCGTTTATGTTTTTAGCAACCGTTAAAAGGTTTGTTGAAGTATAAATCTGTGTAAGCCAAAGATCACGCTGGGCATCAGTATTGATAAGTTTATACAGATTGTCTATGTCGGACATCAGGTTTCCGTATTTTGCTTTAGCATTAACATTGTTGTTGATGAACTGGATAAGGGCTTCTTCTTCCTTTTTCTTTTTTGAAATTAGATCTATCCCTTTTAGTCCCTGTAGTTTGCCTCTATAGTTCTTTAAAACATTAGCGTTTCTTTTTATGCGTGTTGCCAGTTTAATTTCAGTAGTCTTGTCCTTTTTGCCAATAGTTTCCATTGTTGAATTTTGGAAATCATATAGGTTGGATACATAAGGGAGTAGAAATTTTTCCTGATACTCTATAAATGCAGCCGGACGATGGCGGAATGTTTTTCCAGGATATCCTAAGATGAAAACAAAATCCTCCTCGTTAGTGCCTTTGGGGTTTACTTTTAAGAATTTTTTAGGTGTGTAAGGTACATTGTCTTTAGAGAATTTGGCGGGAGAGCCATCAGGTGCTACGTAAGCACGCATAAAAGAGAAATCTCCGGTATGACGAGGCCATACCCAATTGTCCGTTTCGCCTCCAAATTCGCCGATTTGTCTGTTAGGTACATATACAAGTCTGACATCCTGAATGGTTTTGTAGCGGAATAGTACATAGGTTTTTCCGATAAACATTTCGGATACCTCTGCTTTAATACTTGGGTCTTTCTTTTCTGCTTCGATAACGATGTTTTTCATTACATCATCGATTATTTTTAATCGGGAGGCAGGATCTTCTATCTGTGCTACAGCTCCTAAAACGCGATCAGATACATCTTCATAACTGTCAGTTATGCGGCAGGTTAGTCCTTTTGCTTCAATTTCCTGTTCATGTGTTTTGGCAACAAATCCGTTTGTCAGGTAATCATGTTCTGCGGTGCTGGCGAGTTGTACCGCGCTGAAGGCGCAGTGGTGGTTGGTGATGATTAAGCCTTCATTTGAAACGAAAGATCCAGTGCAGCCACCAACATTTACAAGTGCATCAACCAGGCTGGTGCCTTTTGGGTTATATATGTTGTTTTGGTCAATTTTTAAACCAGCCTTTTTTAAGTCAAGTTTATGGATTTCACTTAATGGGAACATTCCTTCTTCCCATGGCTTATAACCCGATTGGATTATTCCGAGCGTAAGGAGTGAAGTGATAATTAAGGTTTTCTTATTCATCTTTATGATTAATATGATAGTTAAAATCGCAAATTTAGGGATTTTAATTATGCTTTTACCCATAGATGGCAGTATTGACTGCGTGGTTTTGTATTTTTGCAATTCATTTACATAGATTAAAATGGCAGAGGATTTACACATAATAACCGATATAAGTAAGGAGGAGCAATACCGCTCTTTGATTCCGCAAATCAAGGCTTTGATAAGTGGAGAAGACGATCAGATTGCTAACCTGGCTAATATTTCGGCAGCTTTAAAAGAACAGTTTAAGTGGTTTTGGGTTGGTTTTTATCTGGTAAAAGGTGACGAGTTGGTGCTTGGGCCTTTTCAGGGCCCTGTAGCTTGTACCAGAATAAAAAAAGGTAAAGGTGTTTGTGGTGCTTCATGGGAACAGGCAGAGACTTTGGTAGTGCCGGATGTGGATGCGTTTCCTGGTCATATTGCTTGTRCTTCTGCGTCAAGATCAGAAATTGTTTTGCCCGTTTTTAGCAATAATGAAATTATAGGAGTGTTAGATGTAGATAGTGAATATCTTTCTCATTTTGATGATATTGATGCTAAGTATCTAAAGGAAATAGTTAATTTAATAGATGCCTAAATTAGCCTATTCTTTTTATCAAAATACCGACGTAAA
Source organism: Pedobacter sp. 05L430 (assembly GCF_056397585.1). Taxonomy (NCBI): domain Bacteria; kingdom Pseudomonadati; phylum Bacteroidota; class Sphingobacteriia; order Sphingobacteriales; family Sphingobacteriaceae; genus Pedobacter; species Pedobacter sp. 05L430. The sequence goes on from NZ_JBFTNT010000095.1 coordinate 6,119, forward strand.
TGATCTTGCTGTACAGTTGCTTGGTAAGATGTTGTTTACCCGAATTGATGGCGAATTGACTGCTGGAGTTATAGTTGAAACAGAAGCTTATAAAGGAATAGATGATAAAGCGTCTCATGCGTATGGAGGGCGCTTTACAAACCGCACTCAGGTTATTTATGAAGAGGGTGGCTTGTCCTATGTTTATCTCTGTTATGGCATTCATCATCTTTTTAATGTTGTTACCGCACCAAAAGGGACGCCACATGCTGTTTTAATTAGAGGGATTGAACCTGTAAAGGGAATAGATATAATGCTTAGGAGGAGGAATATGGTAATATTAAAGCCTAATATTACTGCAGGTCCGGGAGCACTTTCAAAAGCGATGGGGATAGATAAAGGCTTAAATGCAAAAGATCTATTGGGAGATGAGATATGGATTGAAGATAAAGGAATTGTTTTTCCTGGTGATCAGATCGTTTCATCAGCAAGAGTTGGTGTTGATTATGCCGAAGATCATGCTTTGCTTCCCTGGAGATATTACATCAGGGGGAATAAATTTGTGAGCAAACCCAACAAATAAAACTGATTTTTATAGTAGGTAAAACCATTATTGTTGATAACAAATGATGCAGGTGATTTATTTATCTGCCTTTTTTATTGATATTTGAATCGATGAATTTTGAGAACAATTTGGCCTTTGCTCAAAGCCTAGATCAGGCAGATCCGCTTAGTAGTTTTAGGCATGATTTCTTATTTCCGCAACAAAATGGAAAACCATTTATTTATCTGTGTGGTAATTCTTTAGGATTGCAACCTAAAGCTGTACGTAAGGTAGTTGATGAGCAGTTAAACAACTGGCATAATCTGGCTGTAGAGGGTTGGTTTGAAGGTGATAATCCGTGGATGTTCTATCATAAAGAGCTGAAAAAACTGATGGCACCATTGGTTGGAGCAAGCGCTAAAGAGGTTTGTCCGATGAATACCTTAACGGTTAATTTGCACTTATTGATGGTAAGTTTTTATAAACCCGTTAAAGGTAGATTCAAGATCATCATGGAGGCAGGTGCCTTTCCGTCAGACCAATATGCAGTTGAAAGCCAGGTTCGATTTCACGGGTATGATCCTAAAGAAGCGATTATTGAGGTGGCCCCAAGAGTAGGTGAATATACATTAAGAACAGAAGATATTTTAACACAGATTAACGAACATGGCGATGAAGTAGCATTAGTTTTATTTGGAGGGGTAAATTACTTTACCGGGCAATGGTTCGATATGGAAGCCATAACCAAGGCAGGGCATGCTAAAGGGGCTATTGTAGGCTTTGATCTGGCACATGCTGCAGGTAATGTTCCATTAAAATTACACGATTGGGATATCGACTTTGCCTGTTGGTGTTCTTATAAATATCAGAACTCAGGACCAGGTGGAATAAGTGGCATTTTTGTTCATGAAAAGCATTTTACAGATACCACACTGAATCGCTTTGCAGGATGGTGGGGATATCAGGAAGCGCAGCGATTTAAAATGGAAAAGGGCTTTTTGCCAGAAGCAAGTGCAGATGGGTGGCAGGTGAGCTGCACTCAGGTAATGCCTATGACATTGTATTTTGCCTCATTGCAAATTTTCGAAAAAGCAGGGTTTATTGAGCCATTAAGAGTTAAAAGTAAAACTTTAACTTCTTATTTGTTTTATATTATAGATCAGGTTAATATGGTATTGGGGTTTGAGCAATTTGAAATTATAACCCCTCTAAGTGAAAACGATCGTGGCGCTCAGGTATCTATTATTGCAAAACAGAATGGAAAAGAGATTTTTGAGAAATTAACAGCARATAATGTTCTGGGCGATTGGAGGGAACCTAATGTAATCAGACTGAGTCCGGTTCCTTTATATAATTCATTTGAAGATGTATTTCGTACGGGCGAACTTTTACTTCAGATTGCTAAAGGTATTATTTAGTACTATTTAAGAGATTTAATATGATAAACTATAATCCAAAAGACTGGTTCACTTTTATCTTTCATGTCCATAAGGCGGATACAATTCGGAAATTGTGGCCACTAATGATTAGCGTAGCCATTTTTTCGGCTATAATCGCCTTTTTAGAACTTAACTATCTGAAACTGGCAGAAACTACCTATGTTAAAAATATAGGAATGATGCACAACCTGCTGGGTTTTGTAATCTCTATGTTATTGGTATTTAGAACCAATACTTCTTACGACAGGTGGTGGGAAGGTAGGAGGCTTCTGGGCGCACTAACCAATGTGAGTCGTAATTTTGCAATAAAGATTAAGTCGTTAAAACTAAAAGAAGAACATGTAGAGTTTTTTGAATATGGAATTCCGAAGTATGCCTTTGCTTTAAAAGAGCATTTGAGGGAAAAACAGTATTTCGGAAAAAACAGTTTCCTTATTGAGGTTGATGGTGGGAAGCACATTCCTAATCAGGTAGCGGCCAGTATTTCATCTAAAGTTTTTGAGTTGCAGGCAGCAGGAACTATCAGTCAGGAGCAGTTAATTATACTTAATGCAGATGTTCAGCAGTTTACTGATATATGTGGTGGCTGTGAGCGAATTAAGAATACACCTATTCCGTATTCTTATAGTGCTTTCATTAAGAAATTCATTTTCATATATGTAATTACTTTGCCATTTGGATGGGTGTTTAGCTTAGGTTACTTTGTGGTTCCTATTGTGCCATTTATACTGTATGTACTGGCCAGTTTGGAGCTCATTGCAGAAGAGATTGAGAACCCTTTTGGATCTGATGCAAATGATTTGCCTGTTGACGAGATTTGTAATAACATTGAAAAGCATGTAGAGCAAATATTGCGATAAGATGGTTAAAATTGCCTGGCATCCTTTATTTGCACATCCTTTACCAGAGGGGCATCGTTTCCCAATGCTTAAGTATGAGTTGATCCCCGAGCAGTTATTACACCAGGGATTTATAACTAGTAAGAACCTTTTTGCTCCTGATAAAGTAAGTGAAGAGGTGATTTTGCTGACGCATAAGGAAGAGTATTGGGAGAAGCTAAGGGATTTAACGCTTCCTGCAAAGGAACAGCGAAGGATTGGGTTTCCTTTAACAGCACAGTTGGTAGAGCGCGAGGTGAGAATTGCCCAGGGAACGATAGATGGTGCCATTTATGCAAAGCAGTTTGGTACAGCTTTTAATGTTGCAGGTGGTACACATCATGCCGGGAGCAATTGGGGCGAGGGGTTTTGTTTGTTGAACGACCAGGCTATCGCGGCCAATTATTTGCTGAATAATGGCTTAGCTAATCGGATCTTAATTGTAGATTTAGATGTTCACCAGGGAAATGGTACAGCAGAGATCTTTTATGGTGAGCCGCGTGTATTTACATTTTCTATGCATGGCGACAAAAATTTCCCATTTAGAAAAGAGCAATCTGATTTAGATATAGCATTGGAGGATGGAATTGAAGACGAATTGTATTTAAGTAAATTAAAATCACGTTTGCCCGCGCTGCTAAAACATAAACCTGATTTTGTATTTTACTTATCAGGAGTAGATGTACTTAGAAGCGATAAGTTAGGTAAGCTGGCTTTATCAAAAGCGGCTTGTATGGAAAGAGACAGGATGGTATTGCAGTTTTGTAAAGACAATAATTTACCCGTTCAGGTGAGTATGGGCGGAGGGTATTCGCCAGATATAAAAGATATAGTGGATGCACATTGCAACACATTTAAAGTTGGTATAGATATTTTTGAATAATTATGAAGATTGTTATTGCAGAAAAGCCTTCAGTGGCTCGTGAGTTGGCTAAAGTCTTCGGCGCTACTACAAAAAAAGACGGCTATATAGAGGGTAAGGGATATTCTTTTACCTGGGCATTTGGGCATTTGCTTCAATTGGCTCCTCCTCAAGAGTATGGTTTTATTGGATGGAGGAGGCAACATTTACCAATGCTGCCTAAAAAATTTAAGCTTGGTATTAGAAAAATAAAAACCAAGGATGGGTTGGTGGAAGATCCGGGCGTTAGGAAACAGCTGGACATCATTAAGAAATTGTTTGATGAAGCTACCGAGATCATTGTGGCAACGGATGCCGGGCGGGAAGGTGAGCTTATTTTCCGTTATATCTACTATTTTTTGAAATGTAAAAAACCCTTCAAAAGGCTGTGGATCTCGTCGCAAACTGACGAAGCGATTAAGGAAGGTTTTAGAAATCTAAAGCCGGGAACAGATTATGATACACTTTTTAATTCGGCACATTGCAGATCTGAATCAGATTGGCTGGTAGGAATGAATGCAACCCAGGCACTTAGTATATCGGCAGGAGCGCGGTCGGTGCTCTCATTGGGAAGGGTTCAAACACCTACTTTAGCAATGATCTGCTCCCGCTTTCTGGAAATTAAGCATTTTGTGCCGCAACTATATTATCAGCTTGCCATACAGTTAGACAAGGATGGTCAGCTGTTTAAAGCAATTTCCGTAAATAACTTTGATAAGAAGGAGGAAGCAGAAGAATTGTTCGCAAAAATTGAGGACGTTGCATCTGGTTTTCCAAATGGGGGTAAGATCTTAACTGTAGAAGCAAAACCAAGAAAAGAACCACCTCCCTTATTACATGATTTAAGTAGCTTACAGCAAGAAGCCAACAAACGCAAAGGGTTTACAGCAGATCAGACGCTGAACTTGTTGCAGGGCTTATATGAAAGTAAATTGGTTACATATCCCCGTACAGGGAGCAGGTATATCGGTGATGATGTTTTTGCTGGTGTTCCTAACCTGATAGATAAGCTGAAGGTGCATAAGGATTTTGGGAAACAGGCCGATTTTCTACAAACGGCACCTTTGAATAAGAGAAGTGTAAATGCAAAGAAGGTAACGGATCACCATGCTATTTTGCCTACAGGAGAATCTCCTTATCAATTGAGTGGCGATAAACAGGCCATTTATGATATGGTAGTTGGCCGGATGCTTGAAGCGTTCCACCAGGAATGCGTAAAAGAAATTACAAAGATAACAATTGAAGCCGGATCAGTTTTTATGGCAAATGGAACAGTAATTCGTTCTGCTGGCTGGAGATCGGTATTTAATGAATCGGATGACGAAAAGAAGGATGAAGAAAATCCATCATTACCGAAAGTAAAGGCAGGCGAAGAGCTTCCCATTGTAAATAAGGCTTTACTTGAGAAGCAAACAAAGCCTAAACCGCTGTATAATGAAGCGTCCTTATTAAAAGCCCTTGAAACCTCAGGAAAAGATATAGAGGATGAAGAATTGAGGTATGCAATGAAAGACAGCGGATTGGGAACTCCCGCTACCAGGGCTGCTATTATTGAAACCTTGATTAACCGTGAATATATTGTTAGGGAAAAAAGAAACCTTGTTCCTACAACTAAAGGCTTAGCGGTTTATGATGTGGTAAAAGATCAGAAAATTGYACAAGCAGAATTAACCGGACAGTGGGAAAAGAGATTGGAGGAAATCCGCTCAGGCGCGTCGGTAGCTGATTTTAAAGCTGAAATTACTGATTATACCAGGACTATTACGAACGAGTTGTTACAATCGGGAATGGGACTGGCAGAAAAGTTCGCAAAAGACGAGAAGCCGGAAGAGAAAGTAAGTTAAGAGATCAGAATTTTTTGTAAGTATATTCGCTTACATTAACCATATGAAAAGAAGATTATGTATTCCATACTGATTTTTATTGCTGTGTTTGTGCTGTTTACAGTTTGGGTGCTTAACTTTCCTATTTTCGGGCGAGTACCTGAAGGTGCTCGCTTAGCGCGTATAAAAAAATTACCTAATTATAGGGATGGTGCACTTGAAAACTTGTCGCCAACCCCTATGAAACCTGATAACGTAAGTTATTGGGATATGATAAAAGGAATGTTACGGGGCAATGTAAATGGGGCTCCTAAAAGTCCGGTACCTACCATTAAACCCGACTTTACACAAGATGCTTCCGAGACTAAAATAACCTGGTTTGGGCATTCTTCTTATCTGGTACAAACAGATGGCCAAAATATATTGGTTGACCCCGTGTTAAGCGAAAGGCCATCTCCATTTTCATTTATCGGGACCAAAAGGTTTTTAGGGACAGATTTTTTAAAGGTCGAAGAGTTTCCTGAACTGGATATTGTGTTAATTACTCATGATCATTATGATCATCTGGATTATGAAGCCATTTTAAAATTAAAGGATAAAACAAATCGCTTCATAGTTTCATTAGGTGTAGGATCACATTTGGAGAAGTGGGGAGTGCCTGCTTCAAGGATTACTGAAATGTCATGGGGAGAGGAAATTGTTTTTAATACGCTGAAATTTACTGCGCTTCCTGCCCGTCATTTTACTGGAAGGAAGTTTAAAAGAAATCAGACGGTATGGTCTGCATTTGTTTTACAAACATCAAAAGATAAATTGTATTTAGGGGGCGATTCGGGATATGATACACATTTTAAAGATGCCGGCGAGCAATATGGACCCTTTGATATTGCAATATTGGAATGCGGGCAGTACAATACCTACTGGCCTTTAATACATATGTTCCCYGAGCAAACTGTTAAGGCTGCAATAGATTTGGGTGCAAAGGTTCTGCTGCCTGTTCACTGGGGGAAATTTAAATTAGCTATGCACGACTGGAATGATCCGATTATTAGGGTTGTTAATAAGGCAAACGAAGAAAGTTTGAAAATTGCTACTCCATTAATGGGTGAATCTGTAATTTTAAATAAGAATTATCCTTCTAGCAAATGGTGGTTGGCCGATAACTTATAATCTTAAACAATATTGATAAATAGATGTTGTTTATCTGATAGTCATCTATAACTTAAAACAATGAAAACTGATTTTGTAGAAATTTTTCAAACCATTAGGGCATCGCTGCAGCCTTATGCTACTGTGGGTTTTAGTAATAGAGTAAACAGTGAAACTTCCTTTGACCTTTGGAGTGACAAGAATGTAGTGATTGAAGGAAAGCAAAGAAATGAAGTTTTCTTTGCAAGCGTAATTATACAAAAGGGACATGTGGGTTTTTATTATATGCCGGTATACACAGAGCCTGATATGAAAAAGATTTTTGGTCCTGATCTGCTTAAGTTGTTAAATGGTAAATCATGTTTCCATATCAACAAACTGGATGACGCATTGATGTTGCAAATAGAGGAAGCTCTGGCGGCTGGGTTTAAACTTTATAAAGAAAAGGGTTGGGTATAAAACCAGTTTGGCAACAAGATGTAATTACCAGTTTTGGGAATATTGGTATTACCACACATGATATTGAATCGTTAGAATACAAACTGCTAACCATTGGAGCAGGGGAGGTTGTAATTAACCTTATTCCACTTATAAATGCTTATCGCCCTGAAGATCTGATATTGTTGCAAGAGCAATATCAATTGAAAAATATTTCTGTAGTGCATTTATGGGAAGATATATGGGAAACTAGAAAAGCACAGGTAATAGGACGAATCTCTTCTATTCTTGGTCTGAATAAACGTATTCATGCGCGCAAAACTAAGATTATTCAAATTACACAAAAACAGGCCGATGATTTCTTAAATAATAATCATCTGCAGGCATCGGCCAAATCTAATTACAAATTCGGGCTAAGTTTAGATGATCAGATTATTGCAGTTGCTTGTTTTAGTAACCTCAGGTATATGAAAGGACTTAGTCCAGGCTACAGATCTGCTGAGCTAATCAGGTTTGCCAGTTTATCTGGTTATACGGTTATCGGAGGTTTTACAAAGTTATTACAACATTTTATTAAGACCTATAAGCCAGATGACATAATGAGTTATGCGGATAAGGATTGGTCGTTAGGGAAAGCTTACGAGCAATCGGGTTTTAAACTCGCTGATGTTACACCGCCTTTGGAGATTTGGCTGAAGARAGATACTTTGGTTAGGTACTTTCCTCATAGGTTACCGGCTGAGTTTATCCAAGAGGAGTATTTAGAGATTTATAATACTGTAATTTAAAATATATTTTATACTTATAATGCATCAAAATCCTTTGTTG
>NZ_JBFTNT010000096.1:0-21585 GCF_056397585.1 Pedobacter sp. 05L430
TCCCAGTGGCGGGTCTTTAAACCGCAGTCAGGATTCACCCAAAGTTGGGCTGCCGGAATAACAGATTTGGCCTTTTCAAGTAGTAAAACCATCTCTTCTTTGCTCGGAACCMTTGGCGAATGGATGTCGTAAACACCCGGACCAATTTCATTTGGATATTTAAAATCAGCAAAGGCATCTAATAATTCCATCTGTGATCTTGAACACTCTATCGTAATTACATCAGCATCCATATCGGCGATGTTCTGAATGATGTCATTAAATTCAGAATAGCACATATGGGTATGAATCTGAGTTTCATCTTCGACCCCACTTGCTGAGATACGGAACGCCCTAACTGCCCAATGCAAATAATTTTGCCAATCGGCCTTACGCAATGGTAAACCTTCGCGGATAGCGGGTTCATCGATCTGTATGATCTTAATCCCTGCCTTTTCAAGATCCACAACCTCATCTCTAATTGCAAGCGCAATCTGTGTACAGGTTTCTGATCTGGGCTGATCATTTCTAACAAATGACCATTGCAAAATAGTTACCGGACCAGTAAGCATTCCCTTAACCCACTTATCACTAAGTGATTGCGCATATGCTGACCACCTAACAGTCATCGGTTTCGGTCGATGCACATCACCATAGATTACTGGTGGTTTTACACATCTGCTACCATAACTCTGCACCCATCCATTTTTAGTAAATGTAAAACCTGCAAGTTGCTCACCAAAGTATTCAACCATATCATTGCGTTCAAACTCGCCGTGTACTAAAACATCAATACCCGATTCTTCCTGAAAACGAATCGTTTCTTCAGTTTCCTTTTCAATTAACGCGTCGTATTCTGCAAGAGTTAAATCGCCCTTTTTATATTTAGCTCTCCAACTTCTTACCTCAGGTGTTTGCGGAAATGACCCTATAGTTGTTGTTGGGAACAAAGGAAGTTTTAATGCCTTATGCTGTGCTTCTTTACGAATTGCGAAAGCATTTTCCCGATTTTCATCTTTAGTAGTTATACCAGCAACTCTTTGTTTTACCGCCTGATTATGGATTAAGGAAGAAGTTTTGCGGTTTTCATTCGCATTAATATTCTCCGCCAGTTTTTCGGCTGCCGCCTCTTCTCCATTAACTAATTGTTTTAAAGTGACAATTTCATCTACCTTTTGCTTAGCAAACGAAAGCCATTGCTTAATCTCTGGGGTTAAAACAGATTCATTTGTTTCCAGTTCAAGATCACATGGTGAGTGTATAAGCGAGCACGATGGGCTAATAATCAATCTTTTAATACCAATATTAGCTTGTGCAGTTTCAATTAAAGCCAATGAGGTTTTAAAATCATTTTTCCAAATGTTTCTACCATCAACAACGCCAACTGATAAAATTAAATTAGAAGGAATAACATCCAAAACAGGTTGTAATTGCTCCGGATTTCGCACAAGATCAATATGCAATGCAGTAACCGGTAACGATGTTGCTAATTCCTTATTGTCTTTTAAAGCTTCAAAATAGGTAGTAAGCAACGTTTTAAGATTAGGAAATTGCTTTTTTATTTCCGCATACACATATTTATAAGCTGCTTTATCTTTATCTGTTAAATCTAAAGAGAGAAAAGGCTCATCAAACTGTACCCATTCAACATGTTGCTCTTCCAGTTTCTTTAAAATATCGATATATACCGGAAGCAGATTTTTAATAAGGTCTATCCTTTCAAACCCGGCTTCCTTTTCTTTACCAAGCAAAAGGTAGGTAACCGGACCAATAATTACAGGTTTGGTTTTAATGCCTAGTCTTTTACTCTCATTATATTCATCTAATATCTTGGTCGAAAACAGTTTAAACTGCTGATCCTTTACAAATTCGGGAACAATATAATGATAGTTAGTGTCAAACCATTTGGTCATTTCCATGGCCGTAATATCCAAGTTGTCTTTCTGATAGCCTCTGGCCATTGCAAAATAAAGGTCTAATTCTGAATTGCCTTTATTTAAAATAACCTCGTGATAACGCTTAGGGATTGCCCCAACTGTTAACGAAAGATCTAATACCTGGTCATAGAATGAAAAGTCGTTACTGGGAACTAAATCAATACCCGCTTGCTTTTGTAATTCCCAATTTTGCTGACGGATGTTTCTTCCAACCTGCACCAGGTTTTGAATTGTTGTTTTGCCCGACCAATACTGCTCGCAGGCTTTTTTGAGTTCTCTGTTGCTACCAATTCGCGGATAGCCTAGATTGTTTGTTAGCATTTTTCTTGCATTTAATTGAAAAAATCAGTTAAAAGCCCTTTGCTGAACTTCGCAATGCAATAGAAATAAAGAAGATTAAGAAAGGAAAAGATGTACTCAAGATGCCGTCATCTCGCACGCAGAGAGAGACCTCCTGACATAAACAAGGGATATCTCCTACCGTCGATATGACGGACGTCAATACATCATACCTGACTTGTGCTTCAAATCGCGAAAGCATTGTCAATTCGGTGAAGGCAGGTCTCCTGACTTGTAACATTTTTACCATCCTTCCCATTCCATAACTGGAACAGTGGATACTCTAAGGGTAAAAACCTTTGTGTTACTTACAGTTGCGCGACAGTTCGTGATTTACACACGATTCCCTATTAATCTACAATTAAGTAAAACCTCTCCGGTTGATGAAGAATTAAAGTAAAGAACTTATAAGCTGCAAACTTACATTTTATTACCCACACATTACATATTAATTTTTGAGTAGTGTACCTTTGCAACATTCTAAAAGCATTATTATGAAATTTAACCGATCCATTTTATCCGCATTTTTATTTGGTAGCATAGTGTTTCTGGCCTCTTGTCAGGATCAAAAAAAGCTTCCTATTTTAGGCCCCAGAGAAGCAGCAACAGTTAAAAATGCAGATGGATCAACCAGCGTTGATACGGTATATAAAACTATACCTGCATTTAGCTTCTTAAATCAGGACAGCACCCTTATTAACAACGATACTTTTAAAGATAAAATTTATATAGCTGATTTCTTTTTCACTTCGTGTACAACTATATGCCCTACCATGCACCGCAGCATGAAAACCATATTCGACAAATACAAAGACAATCCTGATGTGATGTTCCTTTCACACACCATCGATTTTAAATACGATCATCCATCAGTTTTAAAGAAGTATGCGCAAAAACTAGGCGTAGATGGCCCAAAATGGCAATTTGCTTATGGCTCAAAAGACAGCATCTACAAGATCGCGGAAAAGGATTATCTGGTTGCAGTAATTGAAGATAGCACAGCTAAGGAGGGATATGTACACCAGGGTTGGCTAATCTTAATTGATAAGCAAAAACGTATACGTGGAGCTTATGACGGAACTAACCCCGAGCAGGTTGCACAGCTTACCAAAGATATCCCGGTTTTACTAGCAGAAGATAAGAAGTAGTTATGCGTAAATTAATAATAAGCACATTATTTCTGATCACAATTGCTACAATGATCTATTCTTGTCAAAGCTCAGAACAGCTAAAGCAAGACATCTATTATGCAAACGGCCGTGATCTTTACATTAAACATTGCCAAAATTGCCATGGTTCAAAAGGAGAAGGATTAAATGCTTTGGCTCCGCCCCTTACAGATACCGTTTTTCTAAGGGAGAACAAACAAAAAATAGCTTGTTTTATAAAAAATGGCGCATCAGGCCCGATTACTGTAAACGTACACCATTTCTAAATAGAACTATTTCCAGATAGACTTAGCTGAATACACTTCCAGGTTTTTAACATCAATATTGTTCCCCCAGAAATGGAAACCCTCTTTATTATCATCAACCGGTTTTCTTTCCATTGAATAAGAGTAAGCACCACCATCAATAAACACCTCTATAGATGTTCTGTCAACATAAATATCAGCTGTTAGCTCCATGCTGGTCATATCTGCAGGTGAATAGAAAACCCCATTAATTGTATTATTGTTCATATCATAATCAATAATACGCTGACCAAATAAATTAAACCCGGCACTAGTCGCATGCGAAAGCTTAAAGGTAGTTTTAATGCGTATTTTATCAGCGCTATTGAATTCCTTAAGTTTCTGATTTGCATCATCAGATTTTAAACCAGCCCATTGGTTTGTACGTTCAAACAATTGTTCAGTCTCACTTACAGGCAAATTATACAACCTAATTCCATTTTTTGTTGAGTGAAGTTTCAGTTCTGTAGGCAATAACATCATGTTGTTAAAAGCCATACCCGGTTGCGCTACTCTTCCCCAGCCTATCTGAATACGTCTGCCGTCACTTTCAGGGATATTAGAATAGGTTTGAGCCGCATAAATAGACCCTGTTGTATATAAAAGCTTACCTGTTTCAGGAGTAAAAGCTTTTCCATCAAATGAACCAATCATATAAGTACCCGATGCACCATACATCACCCATTTGGTCTTATTTTTATCTCCATCAACTGGCAATTCAAAAAGGTCCGGACATTCCCAAAATCCGGTAACATGACTTTCAAAATTCCACTCCTTTAAGTTTTTAGAAGTATAAATAGAATGACCATCGCGCTCATTTAAAGCCATTACCCAATGTTTACCTGGTTTATACCAGAAAACCTTAGGATCGCGTGTATCTCTACTATTCCATTTCTCCTTAGAGTCTATAACTGGATTTTTTTCATATTTAGTCCAGGTACGGCCTTTGTCCAAGCTGTAAGCAACACATTGAATTTCTCTATCTGCATTGTCGGCAGTATAGAAAGCAACCATTGCAGGTATTTTTCCTTTATTAAAACCTGCAGTATTATCATAATCAATCACAGCAGATCCAGAAAACATAGTACCTAACTTATCAGGATGTAAAGCCACCGCGAGCTCTTCCCAATGTACAAGATCTTTACTCACAGCATGCCCCCACGACATATTTTCCCATTCTCTCTCATAAGGATTGTGCTGATAAAACAAGTGGTATTCACCTTCATAATATATCAATCCATTTGGATCATTAACCCATCCCCTCCTTGTAGTAAAATGAAACTGAGGGCGATTTTTCTCATGATACAAAGAATCCTGACCAGCAATCTTATCGTCCTGATAGATTTTGCTAAGTCCTGTAGCATCACCATCATAGCTTATTTTTATAGTTTTTCCTTTATAAGCAGATACGTCGCTAAAAACCCAGTACTCAGGTTCCCCTGTTGCCAATCTTATTTTAAATGAGCGTTCTTGTTTACCCGCTATTTCAAATGTCATTATTCCCCTATCCTGGCGTTGAGATATAGGTAAGTTGAGGTATTTCTTAGTGATCTTAATAGAAATATCTGCTGCAAAAATTGAGATACTGCAGTACAACATTAGCCCCGTGGTAAGTATGGCTTTTAAAATTGATTTCATCGTTTAGTTATTTAGGTTAAATTGTATGTTTATGTAATAATAATATTTTAAATCCATTACCAACCCTTATTTTGTTGGTATAAGCCTTTGCTAAAATTAACCTGATTTAATGGAATTGGAAAATACTCATCTCTTGCGGCTGTAAATTTAGCGGTAGCCAAATGGTTGGCTCTTGATTTTTCTATGTTAAAATAAGCGTTCATGGTTTGCGCCGCTACGCCCCAGCGTACCAGATCGAAGAAATGATAGCCTTCAGTTGCGAACTCAATCCTTCTTTCAAAGCGAAGCGCCTTTCTGGCATATTCCTGAGTCCATGTACAGTTTACGCCCGGCTGATATAGCTGAACATTATAGTTCGAGGTTGGATTTCCGTTAGCAAGTTTAAGAAGTGCTTTACTTTTTGATGAACGATCCCTTACCTGATTTATCAACGGGTAAGCCTCATCTTGTCTACCAAGTTCTATAAGCGCTTCAGCTTTCCAAAGAAGTACATCTGAATAACGAATAATCTCCCAGTTTTTAGAGCTCGACATAAATGGCGGAATTTTCTGAAAAGAAGCATCACCTGGCAATACCGCCTCTTTTAAACTTGCAAATGCATCATAAACTGCAGGAGCCCTTGCCCAAAATCGTTCAAATATAAAATCTGTTTTATACTTAAAAGGAGCTCCGGGTTTAGCAACAGTATGATCTAAACGAGGATCAAAAGTGCTGGTCTGAAAATCAAGTGACGCTGCAACATCAACATCGTTGTAGGTGCCAAACATTGGCAAACCATTTGCATCAGTTTTAAATGAGTTAATCAAATCATGGCTAGGCACATTAAATCCGCAGCAGCCATAATCCTGGTTCATTGGGTAATTAAGCGCGTGTCCATAGTCAAGCCGCCCCTTAGGTGTTCCATCATCTTTCGAATACTGAATAGCAAACACGGACTCTGGTCCATTTTCGGTTGAAGACAGAAAATTATTAGCAAAATCATCACTTAAATGATATCTGCCGGATGCAATTACCTCATCACATAAAGCATTAACCTCTGTTAATTTTTCAGAGCTTATGGAAGTTACTGTATTGCTTTCGTCCTGAATGTACGCCTGATATAAAAGCGCTTTAGCTAAATAAGCCTTTGCAGTAAATTTATTTGGCCGGCCTTTGTCACTTTGATCTGGTGGAAGCACAGCGGCTGCATCTTTAAAATCTGATGCAATCTTGTCCCACAACTCTTCATTACTTAATGCCCTGTTAGAAACTGTTGGATAATCCTCTTTTACAAGTGTTTCATCAATAAATGGTACATATTTAAAAAGGATTTTAAGCAGGAAGTAGTAATGGCCTCTCAGGAACTTTAGTTCTCCTTGTCTTTCTGCTTTTTTAGGATAATCCGCATCAGACAAAGCATTTACTCTTTTTAAGGCGTCATTAACCCTTCCAACACCTACATAAAGCCTAAACCACAACTGATCCAACAAACCATTATCTACCCTATTTGTAACAAAGGTTTCAAAAAGATGGAATTCAGACAAATCCCCTGGTCCATCTCCTCCTTTATAAGTATCTCCACCTCTAACGCTACCGTATGGCCACATGCTTGAATAAGGTGAGGTATAATGGTCGTTTCCTAAAGATGAGTAAGCTGCAATTACCATCTTGTCAACATTTTCGGGAGTATTCAGTTCTTCACCAGAAGCAACTCCCTGTGCTGGTTCGTCAAGTACCTTTTTACAAGACGTAAGAAGGACACCAAGAACCGAACCATCTTCAATAAAATAGGTTGATGACCTGCCCTCGTTATTATTATCAATTAAGGTAAGTGCAGGAATGGTTGAGGATTGGTTAGACGGAGTCCATGCATCAAGAGTTCTCTGGCCCCAGTTTGTCCCTGTCCACAAGGATGAAAAATCAGTATAAGTTTTAAATTCATTTGTTACCTTGATGCTAATTGCCTGCACAAAGAAGCTAAGATCAAAGTCTTTGTATGTAAAGGAAGCGTTTAAACCATAAGTAAATTTAGGGCTGGCATTACCAATAAAATCTCTGTCCTTATCATCTATAACATTATCTCCGTTTAAATCTTTATACCTGATCCGGCCAATTCCTTTTCCAGGTTGAGCTGCCGAAGAATTTACTTCGTCTGCATTTTGAAACAAGCCATCGGCGATATACCCAAAAAATGAATTAATTGGTCTGTTCAAAACAGTTTTATCGGTTCCATTGCCCGGGTAAGAAGCTAAAACATCCTCTGGCAAATAAGTAACTTCGTTTCGGTACAATGAAAAATTACCCGTCAGATTCATTGAAAAATCATCAGAAAATTTGTTATCGTAAGACAGTAAGGCATCAAATCCTTTGTTACGCATCGAAGCCCCATTGATGTATTTACTACCCCCATCACCCAAAACAGCCAGATAAGCAGGTTTAATTAAAATATCGGAGGTATTTTTAATAAAATAGTCAAATGAACCTGTGATTTTGTTGTTTAACAAGCCAAAATCCAAACCGAAATTAGATTCCTGTAAAGATTCCCATTTCAGGGCATTGTTCCCCCTTTGTATTGAAGTAAAACCTGATGGCAATTGTCCGGAACCACTGAGCAGCGCATTTCCGGATCCTATTCCCTCATTTAAGGTATTGCCTGTTGCAGCACCCAGATAAGCGTAATCTATAGTTTCTAAGGCTAGCCCCTGTCTGCTGGCAAGGAATGATTGATTGATGTTTTTAATCTGCTCATGACCAAGCAAAAATTCCACCTGATGTTTATTACTGGTTAGTTTGTAGTTCAGCGTGTTTTGCCAAACTATGTTACCATCGTAATTTTGTGAATTAGTGACCTGATTAGACGGATCTGCTAAAAACCCGGAGATGTATGATTTACGCAATGTCCTTTGGTAAGTTCCATTATAATCTACCCCCAGGCTTGTACGTAAGTTTAATCCAGGAATAATACTATAATCAGCATATACATTTCCCATAATACGATAGAAACTGCTTGAATTTTGCCTGTTATCTTCTATCAATCTCACCGGGTTTTGCCTGTCGGTCATACCCGAGGCAGGCCCACCCCACCCACCATCTATGGTGTGTATCGGCACAATTGGCTGCTGTACAAGCGATGTAAACAGAATATCACTCACCGGGGTAAGTGCATTTTTAATGTAGCTGGCAGTAAGATTTTCTCCTATTTTAAGCTTGGAATTTAAAAAATTAAAGTCGGTGTTTAGCCTAGCAGTAAACTTGTCGTTTTTAGAAGACTTTACAATTCCCTTGTTTTGGTAATAGCCTAAAGAAAACATGGTATTTCCTTTTTCGTTGCCATTGCTCAAGGCAACATCATACGATTGAATAATTGAATTTTGTGAGATGGCATCAAACCAATCTGTATTGGCAGGCCTCATGGTCTTAGCATTATCAATAAACTCAGGATAAATAACTTTATTTAAAACTGGGTTATTCACATCATTATTCCAGTCAAACTGATAGATCTGATGTTTATTCGGATCCGCTTTATCATTAACGGCTGCCTGCCAGTAAGCCCTGCCTCTGCCTTCTGCATCCAGGGTTTTTAATTTGGTAGCGTAATTCTGAATAGAAGCAGAAACATTTACGTCAATTTTTGAATATCCTGCCCTGGCTTTCTTAGTAGTGATAATGATTACCCCGTTCGCAGCTCTTGAACCGTAAATTGTAGATGAAGAAGCGTCTTTTAAAACCTGAATAGATTCAATATCATTAGGATTTAATTCCTGCAAACCTCTCTTCGATGGCACACCATCTATTACATAAAGTGGATCATTATTACCTAAGGTTCCGATGCCTCTAATCCTCACAGTAGCACCGCCTGATGGAGAACCATCTGTAGTGATAAAAACACCCGGCACACGTCCCTGGAGAGACTTAACAGGATTCCCGACTGGTATATCTTTAATACCTTTCACGTCTACTACATTTACTGCCCCGGTAATGTCCTTCTTACGTTCTTTCTGATATCCGGTTACTACTACCTGATTCAAACTGGTACTTGCAACATTTAGTTTGATCTGAATATTTTGTGAGTCTGCAGTGATAGTGTAGCTATATGGATCTGCGCCCATATAAATAAACTTTATCGCTTGTCCGTTCTCTGCGCTGATCTTGAAATTCCCGTTCTGATCAGTAAGAACCGTAGTTTTAGTACCTGGAATTGCTACTGTCACCGCCTCCAAAGGCACTGATTCTCCATCAGTTACCTTTCCGCTAATGACTCTGGTTTGCCCAAAGCTCGCGCTTATCGCTATGAGCAGCAAGCTGCATAGCAAGAAAAATTTTCTCATGATTTATTTGGTTATGGTTTAAATATTTGGTTGTTGTTTAGGTTATTTCTGTTTAAATATTTGATCTCTGAACTGAATGTACTCGGCAATATCATACTGAGGACAGCCTCCTTTTTTGGTTGCAATAAACCCGCCCATGGCTATCGCTTTCATTAATATATCTTTAGGTTGATCTTTAAGGTAATGACTGGCAATAAAAGCAGCCAGAAAAGAATCGCCACTACCAATCGTATCCGTTACTTTTATCTCGTTGCCCCAAATATGATGTGCTTCATCATTCTTGTAATACGAAGCGCCAAACTCTCCTTTAGTAACAACGATTTCGGGGACATTAAAACGGTTTTGGATAAACTTAACCATCTGTGGTTCTCCCTCAAATGAACCGCTAAACATAGTCTGCACCATACTCAACTCTGCCTCATTAAACTTCACAATGTCTGCTTTAGTTAATAGAATTTCTAACAATGAATGATTAATAAAAGGCGGACGAATATTGATATCAAAAACTTTTATTGCATCAGTATCCAACAATTCGATAAGCGTATTTCTGGAGGTATCATTTCTGGAAGCCAGGCTACCATAAACGAAATATTTTGCTGGCTTTATTTGTTCCTTTAACTCATTTGCTTCATTAATAAAATCCCAGGCAACCGGAAAAACAATCTCATAAGTCACCTCATTCCCATTGTTCATTCTGGCAAGCACTTCACTGGTAGCGTGCTCTTTGTCGGTTTGCAGGAAGCTCCTGTTGATCCCCCAATTGCCCATCAGTTCTTCCAGCTTATGCCCATTGTTGTCATCACCAATTCTGCTAATCAAACCAGATGCTACACCTAATTTATTGAGGTGATAAGCAACATTTAAAGGTGCGCCACCCGGCTGAGGACCATCAGGCAAAACGTCCCAAAGTATTTCTCCATAGCACACTGCTTCTGCCGTTAAAGATATTTCTTGTTTCATAGTTTAAAATTTAATGTAAAACAATATTGTCGCCGATGCTCTCCAATGATTTTCCTTTTGTCTCAGGCATAAAGCGCCATACAAATAACAATTGTAAAACCATCATGGTGCCGAAAAAGCTAAAAGTTACCGCACCTCCAAAAGTTTCGGCAAAATAAGGGAAGTAAAAAGCAACCAGAGCGGCCATTACCCAGTGCGTAGAGCTGCCCAAGGTTTGCCCTTTTGCCCTCACCTGATTTGGGAAGATTTCTGAAATAAACACCCAAATAACCGCTCCCTGAGAAAATGCAAAAAAAGCAATAAACACCATCATATAGATGGGAATAGCCATACCACTAAAGCGCTCGGTATAAAATGTAAAGGCCACTAAAAATAAGGAAGCGATAAGGCCAAAAGACCCGATTAACATCAATACACGGCGACCAACTTTATCTATAAAATTTAATGCTAATAAGGTAAATGCAAAATTAATCAGCCCAATTCCAACTGTTGATAACAGCGAGGAATGTGCACCAAGTCCGGCCATTTCAAAAATCCTGGGCGCATAATAGATAATGGCATTAATACCCGACACCTGATTAAAAAACGCAAACAGCACGGCAAATATCACAGGTTTCGAATACTGACCAGAGAACAAACTTTCCTTGTTTTTTGAAGATTCTCCCAATTTCTTTTCTGATCCCTTAATTGCCGCTAACTCAGCCTCACAGTTCAGCGGGTTAATGATCCTTAATATTTCCAGTGCCTTTTCAGTAGCTCCTTTTTTAAGGATAAGCCAACGTGGACTTTCGGGAATAAACTTAATTAGGATCAGGAAAACTAAAGATGGTACAGCTTGCACACCCAACATCCAGCGCCACGATGATTCTCCACCCTGGCTAATCAGGTAATTTGAAAGGTAAGAGATCAGAATTCCAAGTACTACGTTAAACTGGAACAATCCTACCAAACGGCCACGTCTGTCGGCCGGCGAAATTTCTGATATATAAATTGGAGCCGTTACTGAGGATGTGCCGACTCCCAAACCTCCGATAAATCTGAATACAAGAAAAACATACCAGTTATCTGCCAATGCAGTTCCTAATGATGACAACAAGTAAACTACTGCAACAAAATACAAAGTGTTTTTGCGGCCGAACTTATCAGATGGTCTGGAGCCAAGTAATGAGCCTATCACAGTACCTATTAAGGCTATTGAAATGGTTAGCCCATGTTCAAATACAGAAAGATTCCAATATTGTTGAATTGATTTCTCGGCTCCTGATATCACTGCGGTATCAAAGCCAAAAAGAAACCCGCCTAATGCTACTACTACCGACCAGGCAAGCACTGAATTTTTTTTCATGAAGTTCGATTTATAAATGGTTAATGATTGCAAATTAGAGGTAAATCAGAAGCAGGTGTTATGATTCTTACATCAAATTCTTTAAAAAATCAAACACAAACAAAACCACTGATAATCAAACGATTAAAAACAAACAAAGGAAGTAATTTCCCCTACATTAAATCTGGTTACATAATTCTTTAACTCTCGTTACACTGCTTATTGCAGCTGCATGTTCGAAATTTTTAAATGAGCTATATAATTTATAGCTTTATTGATTAGTACTTAGTTACCAACCAAATAAATGAGCAATTCAGTCGATTTTAAAAGTCTTTTTAAGTACCAGATTACAATGCTGATCGTAGTTGTATTTGGGCTGATATTACCTTTAATAGGATGCTCAGATAAAAAGGAAACGCCTGAGTATAAAATTGGCTTTTCGCAATGTGTTGGATCTGACTTGTGGCGAAAAACAATGCTCGATGAGATGAAAACCGAGCTTTCGCTGCGTCCTGGAACTAAATTAAGTTATGCCGATGCCAATAACAGCAGCAGCAAGCAGATAGACCAGGTAAAACAAATGATTGAAGAGGGTATTGATTTACTTATTATTTCTCCAAACGAAGCCCTTCCATTAACTAAAATCGTTGAAGAGACCTATAACAAGGGAATTCCAGTAATCGTTATCGATCGTAAAACTTCATCGCCACTTTATACTGCTTATGTTGGTGCAGAGAATTATCAGGTTGGTAAAATTGCCGGCGAATATCTGGCAAACAGTCTAAAAGGTTCAGGAAATGTTGTAGAGGTAATGGGACTGCCCGGCTCCTCTCCTGCTATTGAGCGTGACAGGGGATTTATGGACGCACTTAAAAAGCATCCTCAAATTAAAGTAAATGGGCAGTTTTATGGCGACTGGCTTGGTGAAAACACAGAGGTTCAACTACTTAAAAACAAGGATAAACTTAAAAATGTTGATGCCATATTTGCGCATAATGATGTAATGGCAACAAGCACCCGCAGGGTACTTCAAAAGCTTAATCTGAATAAACGCATACAAGTTGTTGGTGTTGATGCCTTGCCCGGCAATGGCGGTGGGCTAAACCTGGTGAGTAACAAAACGCTTACTGCCAGTGTACTTTACCCTACCGGAGGTAAAGAAGCTATCAATATAGCCATGAGGATCCTGAACAGAGAATCATTCTCTAAAGAGAATATTCTGCAAACTGTGGTTATCGATAGCAGCAATGTACAATTAATGAAGCTTCAATGGGCAAGAATAAGCAGTCAGCAAAATGATATTGAACGGCAACAGACTTTACTGGCAGACCAATTCAAGGTATACAATAGCCAAAGATTGGTATTGAATTTCATTGTGATTACCCTTGTATTAGCGGTTGTGTTCGGGGGATTAGCCTTTCACGCCTTACTGGAGAATAGAAAAATCAATAAAAGTTTGGAGCTAAAGAATGCTGAGATCTTAAACCAACGCAATCAGTTGATTGAAATGTCGGAAAAAGCTCAGGCCGCAACCGAAGCTAAACTTAATTTTTTTACCAATATATCTCACGAATTCAGAACACCTCTAACACTGATCTTATCACCTCTGGAAGATCTGCTTAAAAATGAACGGATAAAAACATCCGCAGGTAATAATCTTAAGCTAATTAATAAAAACGTGTATAGGCTACTTCGGTTAGTAAATCAATTGATGGACTACCGGAAAATTGAGCATAAAAAATTCAAGCTGCATGCCACTGCCAATAACATAATAGATTTTATAAAAGAAATCCTGGATAGCTTTAAACACAGTGCTGAAAAACGAAATATAGACTTGAGACTAGTGATTAAAGAAAGTCCGGGAGTAGTTTGGTTTGATGTAAACATCCTTGATAAAGTGATATTTAACCTACTAAGCAATGCTTTAAAATTTACCAGCGATAACGGGAGAATATACATTACAATAAGCAAAACTGAAGATACTGTTCATATTGATGTAGAAGATAATGGAGTGGGAATGACTGACATAGAGCTTAAACATATTTTTGATCAGTTCTATCAATCGGATGTAAATTACAGTAGAGGTTCGGGTTTAGGGTTATCTCTTTCAAAAGAATTGATTCTTTTACACAAAGGCGATATCTCTGTAAACAGCCAAAAGTGGCAGGGAACAACATTTAGAATAGCACTTCCATTAGGAGACACTCACCTTACTGCCGAAGAAAAAGTTGCACAGGAACAGCAAAGTGCAAAACTTTATGATCAGATAAAAATATACACTACAGAACATGATCATGCGGCCATCAAAGAAAAAGATCGTTCATTTGAGCACATTAAAGATCAATCCATATTAATTATTGAGGACAATCAGGATCTCCTGGATTATTTAACGGATAAATTTGAGGGAACCTATGAAATATTTACAGCATCTACAGGTACGAATGGATTGGCAGAAGCATACGAAAAAATTCCAGACCTGATCATTACTGATGTTGTTGTGCCAGGTATATCCGGAAAAAACCTGACTCAGCAACTCAAATCTGATATTCGTACCTCACACATTCCAATTATATTATTAACTGCGCAAGGCAGCATAGAGCAGCAAGTAAATGGTATACAGAGCATGGCAGATGTGTATATCACGAAACCATTTAACTTCGAATACTTGCAAGCAAATGTAGAAAATCTGATCAAAAACCGGGTTATTTTAAAAGAGCATTATACAAGCGACATCTCCTCATCGGGCGTTAAAAGAACAATTACGAATGTGATTGACAAAAAGTTTCTAAATGACTTTGCCGGCATTGTAGAACACAACCTAGGCAATGAGCATTTCAGCGTTGATGACATCAGCAAAGCAATAGGCATATCCAGAGTTCAACTGTACCGTAAAATTAAAGCATTATTAAACTGTAGTATAACAGATTACATTCTGAACAGGCGACTTAAAAAAGCTAAGTACTATTTAAACAACGAAGAGTATTCCATTTCCGAAATCACTTATATGGTTGGTATATCCTCACCTACTTATTTCTCCACCATTTTTAAGAACAAATACGGAATGACCCCTACTGAATATAAAAAGACCCGACTCCAATAGTAAGCGGTTAGCCTTGTTTTTGAAAACAAACACTGTTTTCTACACCCTGGTACTGGCCATAGTTAGGTATAATTTCATATCCCATATTTTTATATAATGAAATAGCTTCAGGTTGCTTTAATCCCGTTTCCAGAACAAAACTATCATACCCTATTTCAACTGCCCACAACTCAAGTTCTGATAAAATCCGCCTCGCAATCCTCTTGCCTCTGGAATCTTCGTTTACATACATTCTTTTTATCTCTACTGCATTGGCTTCAAATGGCTTAAAAGCACCACAGCCAACCGGCTTACCATTATCATAAGCAATTACAACATTTTTGATATTTACTATTTTGTTATACTGAGAATAAAACGCATGATCATCGCCATCGCGGATGGCTAGTTCTTTATCGAGTAGCAGTACTAATGACTTGAAATCTGGATTATCAGAAGTGGTTCGGGTTAATGAAATCATTATAAACAGGTTAAGCAACAAAATTAATGCAAAAACAGCTATTTTTCAGGAACAATCTTTTGTTTGGTTTGTTAAAGGGGGTACATTAAACCAAAATATTATGGAACAGTTTAGAATTGAAGTTGCTGATAATAAGCCCTTCGGTCGCTTTTTAAATATAAAAGCGATCAAAAACAAACAATATCAGATCTATGATGACCGTCAGGAAAGAATTGGAACAATTGAAATTGATAAAGAGGATCGCAGGCATTGCAGACAAAGTTTGGACTGCAAAGTAGACCTGACTTTACTGAATTCAATTAGAGATAGCATCCTCCTTCACGAAGAACAGGAATTGGCAATAAAGTAAACGCTGTCTCTTAATGATTCGACTTCACCGCATTCTTCAGGTGCATAATCTCATCGAACTCTACTTTTGCCACTGGATAGCCTTTCAAACTCYGCTGCACCTCATATACTTTATTACGTTGTTCACTAAGAGCTGGCAATTCCCCATAACTTTTCAAGTAAAAATTACAATTTTCCCTTAGCATTTCCAGCTCTTCAAACTTCTTCATATTGGTATAAAATGCCGGATCTTTAACCCCAGGCAATAAGGCTTTTTGTGCTAAAATCCTCCAATACAAAATAGCAGGGGTTATTTTCCTTGCTATTTTTTGTGCCTGCTCCAATTGGATTAATGTAGCCTCATATTCGCCTGCATGATAGCTTTTTTCAACCTCCTTCATTATAGAGTTTACAGATGCTACCTGCCCCCTACCAACAATTGCGCTGCAGATAAGGACAACAAGTAGAATTAAAACTTTCATCATTTACCTTCCTTTTTCGGCGCTATTCCCTTTTCAGGCTCTAAAGTATAAGATGCTTCTGAAGCCTTAGAGGCTTGCTCGAACAATTCTATTTCCGGCTGTTCTACTTTCTCTTCTTCAAAGGTATCATCCAAACCATTTGAATGAATGTCTTTTTGACTTTGCTGATCCTCTGCTTCTGAATTTTCAGAATCATCAAGAGGTATGTTGTTTTCTGGTGTGATCATGATTTTTTTATTTTAACAACAATGCTTATCGCAGGTTGTTTGAAATATTCGCGCGTTAGTTGCCAATTACCAGGTAAGGTTTACTTTTATCCCATCCGGACTATTATTAAAACCCAGATAAAGGGTATTTGAGCTTTCATCCCATGAAGTATTTACATCGGCTATTTCCTCACCATTATTGCTTAAAACAGCACACTTTACAGGCTTAGCGGGAAGTAAAACACGAATACTGTTTACCGTTTTTGCAGGGCTTTTACATATAAATGAATATGCTCTTCCATTCCTTACTTCATCATATATCCTTGATGCTGTAGCTAAAACCATAGCCTTAGTTTTATCTTTTACACGCAGTATATTGTATAAAAGGGCTTGTTCCCCTGGTTTAATCACCTTCTCTGAAAGTACAGGAAGATTTGGATCAAAAAGATCTATAACAGGACCTTTAATTTTATATGGCTCATTACTTAAAGATTCGTCCATTACGGAAACAATATCATACGGACCTCTTTGCAAGTAAAGATTGTTTTTAAAGGATAGCTCCCCTGCTTTTGCATCAAATTCATAAGCATGTTTAACAAGGTCAAGATAAGTATTTGCCGAATTGGCATTTAACACAAACTCTTTAGGATTTTGTTTAATCAAATAAACTGCCCCTTTACCTACCGATACCTTTTTATTCTTAATCGGCTTTACATTCATTAAGCTAAACAAATGATCTGAAGGGACTTTAAATTGATTGCCCTTCGTATTCCACCATTCCATAACTGATTGATAAGGATCATCATCGCGTCCACAATAGAACAGAACACCACCACCTTTAACCCAATCTGCAATGTACTTATGTACCTCAGCCGAAACAGGCTTCATGTTTGAGTAACTAACTATTAATACCTTTATGTCTTTAAGCGTCCCCTTAAAAGAAAGATTCTCCATGTGCACTGTTTGTACAGGTACTCCTTTTTTTAGCAATGGCAATGTTTGGCCATAAAAGTTAGAAAACTGTGGATCTTCATATCCCTTATGATCAGGAAAGCGTTGGAACATTAGACTATTGCCCATCAAAACACCAATACCATTTTTGCCTGTAACCTTATTTTCTGACAGTGGCATATCATTTAACGCATTAACCATCACCTGCATCTGAGTAGAATAATACTTAGGAATTAACACCGCCTCTTTGCTGTTCGCCAACTTGTAAGGTCTGGTATAAATACGTTCCGGCCATGGCATTACTTCATAGTTATTAACCATTGGATACAACAACTTAGCTGTAAATGTGGCCTGATAATTAAGCTTATAATCACTCCAATCGCGTGGCCAATCTTCAATAGGATCTGTAAGGAAGAACATTTTTCTACCAGTAGGTGCCGTCATAGAAACCATAGAACCATATTCAAGAAAGGCATTTTCAAATACCCGTTCTTTCCTCTGTCCATCAAAATATGTTGGCTCACGGGATGTCCCTGTCCACACCTGGGCAATGTATCCATCAATCCCTGGCAAAGAAGCCAAACTCGCCTCCGGACTAACTATTTGCCATGACGAATAGTTAACCAGTGAATGCGTGGCGATGTAAACTTTTATAGCTAACCCTTTCGTTTTACCATACGATTTGGCATACGAGGAAACATCCTTAATTGCCTCATAATACAAATGGTACTTTAGTTTGTTTGATAAATAGGTATTCTCTGCCGACTCATGTTGTGGCCTCCAGTCAAAACCATAGTACTTTTTCCACTCTTGTTTAAACACCTCGCTATATCCTGCTCTTGCCCAAAATTCCGGTTCCTCTAAATAAATGGAAGTTATGCCGGCGTCAATTACCTTTTTAATGATAGCCGTTTTCATATATTCAAGAAAAGACTGTACGGGCACTATGTAGGGCACACCTCCCCCATGCCAAATCACATTTCCATTTCTTTCTACCTGGCCAATATCCTGATGATTTTTACCATCCCATTTACCTAAAAAATAGTCCTGATACTCCCCCCATGCTATCCCTGTCATAAAGTGTGTTTGGTAGCCATGGTCTCTCCATGAGTTTACGCGCTCCTGAAACGTCATACCCTGCCTGTCATTTGCCCCGTAAACAATTGCAATATCAGACCGTACATCTATTTCGGGTTTCCAGGCACTACCTGTCTGAAATGCAGTTTTTTCTAATTGCGCACTGGCATGCATAGCAATAGAAAAAGAAAATAACGCCAAAAGAGTTAATGTTTTCATTATTTGGTTCTTAGGTTTGGTTCTTGTGTGTTGTTACCGTAAATATAATTTATTCATCTATTTATTGGTCAGGAATTATTAACTTACTACATATCTATTCGTTTTAACTGCTTATCACTATTATGGACTGGCTGCTGATTTCAGAAATCATTTACGTTGTTCTTTTAATCTTTGTTTGTCTGCGCATTATATACGATACCAGAAGCACAACCAAAAGCCTCGCATATTTGTTGTTTGCCATATTTGTCCCTTTTTTTGGGATGCTCTTCTATTTCTTTTTCGGTATCAATTACCGACACAGAAAAATGTATAGCAAAAAACTTTATGGCAACGATGATCTGGCAAATAAATTCAGGCACGACATACTTCAGTATTCAGAGCTCACTTTTAAGGAAAATGGCAATGCTGTTCTTGGCAACAAGGAATTGGCATTTATGATATTAAAGGATTCTATGAGTCCATTAACTTCAAAAAATGCTTTAAAACTACTGATCAATGGTGAGCAAAAATTTCCGGAAGTATTAAATGCAATTAAAAGTGCAAAACACCATATCCATATTGAATACTATATCTATGAGGATGATGAAATAGGCCACGCAATTGAACAAGCTTTGATTGAAAAAGCGAAGGAAGGGGTTACAGTTCGTTTTATTTATGATGATTTCGGAAGCCGCAGCATCCGCAAAAAGCTAGTTCCAAGATTGGTAGAGAACGGTGTAGAAGCCTTTCCTTTCTTAAAAGTGCATTTTATGCTTTTTGCCAACCGTCTCAATTACCGGAACCACCGTAAAATAATTGTAATTGATGGCGTTACTGCTTTCGTAGGTGGCATAAATGTTAGCGACCGATATATTAACAATGGATCAGAGAAACTTTATTGGCGTGATACACATCTCCGAATTGATGGTCCGGGAGCACAATATCTGCAATACCTATTCTTATGCGACTGGAATTTCTGTGCAGATGAATTGCTTCAGCCCAATACAGATTTTTTTCCTCCCAAGCCTCTGCAAACAGTAAACGATAATAAAGTTGTTCAGATTGCGGCCAGTGGCCCCGACTCCGAATCACCAACCATCTTGTTCTCTATCATTCAGGCCATCAATCTTGCAACCAGCGAAATACTCATAACAAGCCCTTACTTTATTCCTGGCGAAAGCTTATTGGATGCATTGATTATTGCCTCTCTAAGTGGAATCTCTGTTAAACTTTTAGTACCAGGAGTATCAGATTCTATACTTGTAAACTCTGCCGCCAGATCCTATTATAGTGAGCTACTAAGTGCCGGTGTAGAAATATATCAATATCAAAAAGGTTTTGTACATGCAAAAACAATGGTTACAGATAAAAAGATAGCTATGGTTGGTACTGCTAATATGGATTTCAGAAGCTTCGATCTTAACTTTGAAGTAAATGCAATTGTTTACGATACTCCAATTGCCACGGAATTAAGCGATATTTTTTACCGGGATTTGAAAGATGCATTAAAAATTAATCCTGTTTATTGGAATTCACGCCCTGTGTACAAGAAATTATTGGAAAAAGCAGCAAGATTGCTCTCCCCATTGCTTTAGAAATTTCATGATGGCTTATATCTGGTTCTGTCCTGCCTCTGTAGTGCCTTTTCATCCTCTTGTATATTACTTCGGTTCCTCTTCAGTTAATCTTAAGTTCATGTTCGTTCTAAGGTTAAGATTAACATAAGAAAGTCTGGCTTTGGTGTTAGGTTAACTCAGAAGCAAGTCAGAATCAGAGAGACAGCACCCGAAGTCCACATGATTACTTCAAACCTTACCGATATATACTTTGGTATCGTAATTAATGGTAATTGAATTATCTTCTTTATAGTCCTCAAAAAGCTGTTTCAAGTCTGTAACCATTGCTTCGTAACCATTTTCTCCTCTGGCAGGCATATAAGAGGATGAAAATAATCTCCCCTGCAATCCATAAAAATCAAAAACCTGTTTGTTCTGAAAAAGATGATAGGAAAAAGACTCTGGAGCATAGAATTCTCCGATTTTGATTTCATCAATATTTCTGTGATCTACCTTCACATAGTCCTTTCCATGCTTAATGATCAGTTCATCATATGCAACCTCAAAGGCAGATGTAGTTTTTCTTTCGTTCCAGATAAGTACAACTAAACCCTTTGGTTTTAATATCCTGCTAAACTCAGCTCGCGCCGCATCCCTGTCAAACCAGTGAAAGGCCTGGCCAGCTACTACAGCATCAATACTATCGGTTTCTAACTTCGTGTTTTCCGCGGTCCCATCTACTGCATGAAATGCTGGAAGATGTCCAAGAAGTTCAATAGCCTTCTCTCTCATCTCCGTATTTGGTTCAACAGCAAAAACCTCATATCCTGAATTAAGAAATAGTTCAGCAGAAATTCCTGTGCCAGCTCCAATATCTGCAATAATTTTATCCGGAGATAAACCAAACTTAGACTGAAGGAAATTGATGATCTCTACCGGATATCCCGGGCGATATTTAACATAGTCTTCAACTCTGTTACTAAATCTGCTTGTATTGTCTTTTACCATAGTAAAATACCCAACAAAAAAGAGGCCATACCATTATAAAATGTTATGGCCTCTTAGTGGTTAATAGATTATTTTACTAATGTTACATTTACCAGAATTGGGAAATGATCTGAAACAAACTTACCATGATAAGTATCGGTAAGAATCCCCCATTTGTCGGCTTTAAAACCCTTAGTAACAAATACATGGTCTATAATTTCATAACCATCTACGCTTTTGCCCCAGGCATTAAACGATGAATTATTTGCATATGGATGTTTAACCTGCGTATAGGTATCAGTTAAAA
>NZ_JBFTNT010000097.1:0-14442 GCF_056397585.1 Pedobacter sp. 05L430
GGATATGATTGCGGAACATGGTGCCTGGCAAAAGCAGCTTAACGAAGAGTGGAAAGCACTTCCATTATTAACAGATAAGTGGAAACAAGAGGTTAAGGCAGTTTTAGATACCTACACAGACAGAACTCCGGGTTCATTTATAGAAGAGAAGAGTTATTCTTTAGTATGGCATTACAGAAAAGTAGAAAAAGGATTGGGCGAACTGCGTGCCAACGAGATCATAAATCATTTACGTCTGTTCATTGCCGATAAAGGCTTGCAAATGATGCCGGGCAATAAGGTTATAGAGTTCAAAAACATAGAAGTAAACAAAGGTAAAGCTGCGCAAAACTGGTTATACAATCAAAATCCCGATTTTATAATTGCCCTGGGCGATGATCATACAGATGAAGATATATTTAAGGCATTACCGCCAGAAGCCTATACTATAAAAGTGGGCAGCAATATATCTGCTGCCCGCTATTATCTTAGAGATTATAAAGAAGTAAGAGAAATGCTTCGTTCTCTTACTAAATAAAACATTATAAGAATATCGGCCTGTCTAGCTTTATTGCAATACGATGGGCCGCATTCATCAACCCAACATGACTGTAAGCCTGGGGAAAATTACCCCACTGACTTCCATCATTTTCATCAACATCTTCACTAAAAAGCAGTAAATGGTTGGCATAATTGATAATTGATTCAAATTCTTTTATTGCATCATCTACCCTGCCCACACACGCCAGTGCCTCTATGTACCAAAAGGCACAAATCAGAAAAGTACTTTTGGGTTTCCCAAAATCGTCGGTATGCAAGTATCTGTAGAACAAACCGCGCTCGGCTTTCAGTTCCTTTTCTAATGCGATCAGGTGATCTTTAGCTCTTTCAGATTGAGGATCAAGGTAGTTCATCAAAATAAGCTGCAGCGTACTTGCGTCTAAATGCGGGCTATTAACCGCATGCGTATATACCTTACGAACAGGATCATAACAATCCTCTATATGCTGTGCTGCTTTCTCGATCAGTACTGTTGCTCTATCTTCATATTCCTTATTGCCTATGGTTTTGGCCATTTTTAAAGCCGCATTAGCGCCCGCCCATTGAAAAAGATTGGTGTAACAATGCATATTCGCTATATTCCTGAACTCCCATAAACCCGCATCCTTTTCATCAATAGTGCGTTCGATTTTAGCTAACAGATAATCCAGCCATTGGGTAGAATCCTGTCGTTCTCTAAAAATAAACCTATGATCTGTATACAGCGGAAGCATAGAGACCAATACCTGCCCGTAAATATCATTCTGTATGTGCTCATAAGCCTGATTACCTACTCTTACCGGCTTATTGCCTTTGTATCCCTTAATGTTTCTCAAAATCCGCTCAGTAAGTATCCTTTCGCCGGCGATACCAAACAATGGCTGATACCTCACATCATCTCTAAAAGATATATCTGTTATATAATTAAAGTACTTCTCCATTTCCTCGAAATGGCCAATATGGTTTAATGAGGTAATTACGTAATAAGTATCCCTCATCCAGCAATATCGATAATCCCAGTTCCTTTTGCTACCAGGCGATTCCGGTAAACTTGTTGTACTGGCTGCAATTATTGCCCCAGTATCCTCATACTGGTGAATCTTCAAAACAAGTGCAGAGCGGATTACCATGTGCTGATAAAATCCTGCAATTGTTGAGTGCTTAATCCATGTTCTCCAGTATTTAATGGTTTCTCTTAAAAATCGTTCTGCGGTGCTTACTATAGGGGCATCCAGTTCGTGTCCATAGGTTAAGATTAAGTATTTAGGTTCATTTAATGCAAAAAATTTCTCGTCTTCAATGTAACTCAAAGAGATATTGGTACTTAGCTGCATATCTTCGTCAGCTCCGTTAAACTCTATATGATTACTTCCACGATGCCCTTTTTGTTTTATCGAACCATAATTATAAACCGGTTTGCATTTTACCCTAACCCTGGGGTTTCCTTCAATAGGTTCTATCTTCCTAATCAGCATTAAAGGCTTGTAGTAACGCTCATGCTGATAAAATCTGGGTGCAAAATCAGTTATTCTATACCTGCCTTCGGCATTGGTTATTTCTGTACAAAGTACATTTGTGTTTTCCAGATAAAACTGACTCGAAGTAAATTCGCCATTTGGCCGAATGGAGAACTCTCCTCCTTTATTTTCATCCAATAATCCGCCAAAAACGAAAGAGCTGTCAAATCTTGGCCAGCAAAGCCAATCAACATTAGTGTTTTTATTTATATGCGCCAGGTAAGCGCAATTGCCAATAATTCCCGTTTGATATGTGTGTCTTTCTGTCATCTATTATTCAATTGGTGTATATTATAACAACACGACAACCTATATATTGTTCTTTTTAGTTCCTAAAAATTAATATTGAACAGCATTATGACTGATAATTATTATTAATTTTGAGTAAGAGAATTGAAGCAGTAACGATTTCAATTTTTCTTATAAATAAAAAACACCTATGAAACAAGGACTTTTAATTGACATGGATGGCGTCATCTACAGTGGAGAAGAAATGATTTTTGGAGCCGATAAATTCATAAAGCATCTTCTTGACAATGATATACCCTTTGCTTTTATGACCAACAACAGCCAGCGAACAAGCCTTGATGCTGTGAGAAAGCTAAAGCGGCTAGGGATCACTGTAGATGCGAAACACGTATACACCAGTGCCATGGCCACAGGTAAATTCCTTGGCGATCAAAGTCCTAATGGGACTGCTTACGTTCTGGGAGAAGGTGGCTTATTAACCAGTTTACATGAAAATGGAATTACCCTGGTTGATACAGATCCGGAATTTGTTGTATTAGGTGAAGGAAGAAACTTTACCCTGGAAATGGTTCAGAAGGCAGTTGACATGATTCTGGCCGGAGCAAAATTTATTACTACAAACAGAGATCCTTCCCCTAAAAAACCAGGTTGGAACAATTTGGGCATTGCAGCCACAACAGCCATGATTGAAGAAGCAACCGGAATAAAGGCATTTGTAATAGGCAAACCTAGTCCGGTTATGATGCGTTCGGCGCGAAAATTCCTTGGCCTGGAAACTGCAGAAACAACGGTTATAGGAGATACTATGGAAACTGATATACAGGGAGGTATACAAATGGGTTATAAAACCATCCTGGTTTTATCAGGAATTTCTGATCAGAACCAGCTTGGCCGTTATGCTTTTAAACCAGATATGATTGTTGGCTCGGTTGATAAAATTGTTTTCCCTCTTAAGTGGTGGTAACTCAGGTGTATTTTACTACGCAAATTATTTTGTTCAAATATGAACATAAACTGTTCATAACCGAACAGTAAAAGGTAATTAAGCAGTCCTGGCCCACTTAAAATCGGTTTCCTCGTATTGGCATATCAATTGAATTAACCCACGAAATAACAAGGCCATGTTTAAACACCACCTGCTGCTGATCTACAGAAACTTTAAGAGATACAAAAGCTCTTTCTTCATCAATCTGATTGGTCTGAGTGCAGGGCTTTCCTGTACTTTACTAATTTACCTATGGGTAAACGACGAAATACAGATCGATCGCTTTCATAATGAAAGACTCTATCAGGTGATCCAGAATGAGCACCTCACAGATGGAGTCCAAACGGTAGAGGGCACACCTGGAATTCTGGCCGAAACAATGGCAAAAGAAATACCCGAAGTTGAAACTGCAGTTGCGACCTCGCCGGGTTTTTGGCTAGGTCAGAGTAAAGTATCGGCAAATCATCAACCTGCTATAAAAGCAGCAGGCAAATTTGCAGGACCGGATTTCTTTAAAGTATTTTCTTACCCACTGATTACTGGCAACAAAAACGAAATACTCTCTGGTAAAAAAACTGTTGCTATTTCAGAAAGCATGGCTATGAAACTGTTTAATAGCACAGATGTAGTTGGTAAAGAAATGGTTTGGAGCAATACTGAAATGCAAGCCGAAAACCATGCATTGATCTCAGGGGTCTTTAAGGATATCGGCACAAATTCCTCAGAGCAATTTGATTTTTTAGTCTCTTACGATGTGTTGTTAGGCCCTGAAGGAAATTCCGGTTACCGCAAGTGGACAAACTATGGCCCAAGCACATTTGTAGTTCTTAAAAAAGATGCAGATCCCAAGCTATTCAATACCAAAATCAAGAATTATTTAAAAACAAAAGGTGTAAAAAACTATACCCTATTCATCAGGCCATTTGCCCAAAGCTATTTGCATAATCAATTTGAAAATGGCAAAGTTGCCGGCGGAAGAATAGCCTATGTAAGGCTATTTTCGCTTATTGCGGTCTTTATTCTAATCATTGCCTGTATCAATTTCATGAACCTTTCTACTGCAAAAGCATCCAGAAGATCAAAAGAAGTTGGGGTTAAAAAGGTAATGGGGGCACCAAGAGGATCATTAATCGTGCAATACCTTTCAGAATCGATACTGCTAACCATTATGGCCGTATTTGTTTCGCTATTGGCAGTAGAGCTTATGTTGCCGCAGTTTAACCAGATCACTGGCAAACACTTAACTTTACAATTCAACACCACACTCATATTATCCATACTTGGTGTAACCATCTTTACAGGTTTACTTTCCGGTAGTTATCCTGCTTTGTATCTTTCAGGCCTTAAGCCTTCTGCAGCTCTAAAAGGAAAGCTTCAGCTTTCAGCAGCAGCATTGCTAACAAGGCAAGGACTTGTAGTTTTTCAATTTGCTTTTTCAGTGATCCTGATTGTAGCCGTTCTTATCATCTATAAACAAATTGAATATGTACAGAAATCTAATCCTGGCTTTAAAAAAGATAACGTATTGTATTTTGAAACAAACGGCAAGCTTAAAAACAATATAAATTTTGTGATAAATGAAGTAAAGAAAATAGATGGTGTTGTAAATGCATCAAGTATAGATCGGGAACTACTTGGTGATTTAAGCTATACCCTTGGCGACTTTGGATGGGAAGGAAGAGATCCTAAAGAAGTCGTTAAATTTCAACGTGCAGATGTCAACGCAGGCTTGATAGAAACCCTTGGAATAAAAATGGCCGCAGGGAGAAGTTTTTCTGAACGATTTGGTTCTGATACTTCTAAAGTCATCATTAATGAAGCTGGTATTAAGGTAATGCGCTTAAAAGATCCTGTGGGTAAAATTTTTAAGCTGTGGGGTAACGATATGCAGATCATTGGTGTTGCAAAGGATTTCCATTTTGAATCTCTGCATCGAAAAGTTGGCCCCATGTTTATCAGATATAAACCTACACACACCAACAGGGTAATGGTAAAGATAAAAGCAGGAAGTATAAAGCCGGTAATAGAAGAACTTCAAAAATTCAATACCCAATACAACCCTGAATATACATTTGATTATAAATTTCTGGATCAGGATTTTCAAGCTCAGTATGTAGCAGAAACCCGGGTAGCAGTATTATCAAGATACTTTGCAATGTTGGCAATAGTAATTTCCTGCTTAGGCCTGTTTGGACTAGCCACCTTCACTGCCGAAAAACGATTTAAAGAAATTGGCATCAGAAAAATTTTAGGGGCTTCAGAATTCAATGTAGTCTATATTCTGTCTAAAGATTTCACTAAACCTGTACTCATTTCTATTCTAATTGCCTTGCCTATCGGATATTTTCTAGGCAAAAATTGGTTAGACTCATT
Source organism: Pedobacter sp. 05L430 (assembly GCF_056397585.1). Lineage (NCBI taxonomy): Bacteria > Pseudomonadati > Bacteroidota > Sphingobacteriia > Sphingobacteriales > Sphingobacteriaceae > Pedobacter > Pedobacter sp. 05L430. The sequence goes on from NZ_JBFTNT010000097.1 coordinate 5,644, forward strand.
TGCATATCGAATTGATTTAAAACTTTGGTTTTTTATAGTCTCCGGTTTTTTAGCCTTTCTCATCTCTCTTGCAACTGTCTTTTTTCAGGCATTTAGAGCTGCTAAGATGAGCCCTATTGAGGCAATTAAAGCTGAATAATATTAATGGCATGTACCTTTTAGCATTAAAAATCGCGCTTCGAAACCTTTGGAAAAACAAGGGGTTTTCTCTGATTAATATCGGAGGATTAGCTATTGGCCTAACCTGTTGCTTAGTATTACTGCTCTACGTAAATTACGAATGGAGTTACGATAAGCAATTCAAAAATATCGGTCGTATCTACTCTGTTTATGATAATGATATCATGAGCGACCGCATTATCACTAATCGTGCTTATTGTACCCCAAATCAGCTTGCTGCAACCATTATGCAAACCGTCCCTGGTGTAGAACAGGTAAGCAGAATGGCCGAAAGAGATGAAAGCCCATTTAGATATAAACACAACGCATTCAACAAAAACCTGATTTTCGCAGATCCATCCTTCTTAAAAATATTTGACTACAATTTTATTAAGGGAGACTCTTCAAGCGCCTTATCAACTCCTAATTCAGCTATTATAACTGAACAAACTGCTAAAATCTTATTTGGAGAGGAAGATCCTATTGGCAAAGTGATAAGATACGATAACCGAAGTGACTTAATGGTTACGGCCGTAATTGCCAATCATGCTCAAAACCAAACCTATCGCTTTGATGTATTAATACCCTGGGCATTTTTAGAAAATGAAAGCCCGTGGTATAAAAAAATGGGCTGGACTGATGGCGCTTTGAACACTATAGTAATGCTTAAAGATGCACAACAATTTGCCTCGGCAGACCAACAGGTTAGAAAAATCTTTAAGCAAAACACAAATGACAGCTATATAGAATTCTTTCTTTTTCCATTAAAAAAAAACCATCTATACGATCAGTTTGAAAATGGTGAACTTTCAGGCGGCCGCATAGATCAAATAAAATTATTTCTTTTGCTTGCAGTTTGTGTGCTATTTATTGCCTGCATTAACTACATGAATCTGTCTACCGCACGATCAGAAAAACGTGCAAAGGAAATCGGGATCAGAAAAACCCTTGGATCCAGCAGGCAATCTATTGCATGGCAGTTCATATTAGAGTCGCTCCTCTTGTCTTTCATGGCGCTGCTTATCGCTTTTATTTTATTAGAAACTGTGCTTCCCTACTTTAACAATCTATTAGCAATTGATTTGACAATAGATTATGGTTCATATGAAGTATGGGCTATACTTATTGGCTTAACATTAATTACAGGGCTGCTCGCAGGCAGCTACCCCGCTCTATATTTATCGTCGCTTATACCCCTTAAGATATTAAAAGGCATAAAAGGAGCAGGCAAAACTTCGTTGCCTATTCGTAAAATACTGGTAGTAATCCAATTCGGTTTTTCAATATGCATGATCATTTGTGCTATAGTGGTACGAAATCAAATCAGCTATATGAACAACCGACCTCTTGGTTTCAACAAGGACAACCTGGTTCAGATTGGACGTCTGGGTGTTTTGAGAGACTCTGGGAAACTTCAGCTTTTCAAATCAGAATTAATTAAATCGGGAGCTATAGTTTCTGCAACAGAGACTACAAACGGGCTCACCAACAACTATGTAAGCACAGAAAAGATAAAATGGCCCGGCCAGCTAAAAAACGAACAAGTAGCCATGCAACTTAGATTTTCAGGTTACGATTTCACCAAAACAATTGACGCAAAGATATTACAGGGAAGAGACTTCAGCAGAGAATTTGGCAATGATACGACCAAAGTAATTTTAAATGAAACTGCTGTAAAAACAATGAATCTTAAAGATCCGATTGGTGCAAAAATAAAAAATGACGATTGGAACGAAACATTCACAGTTATTGGCGTAATGAAAGATTACAACTATTCATCGCTTGGAACCAAAGTAAGTCCGTTGCTTTTCTTTTATAGCGAGACCAGTCCAGGCACTATCATTATGCGTTTAAATCCATCACAAAGCATAACCACATCTACACAAAAAATTAAAGAACTAAGCCTAAAACTAAACCCAGATTATCCATTTCAAATAGACTTTGTGAGTGAAAGGATTGCTGATAAATTAAAAAGTGAAAAATTACTGAGTATATTTTCAAATGTATTTGGTGGCTTTGCGATATTTATATCTTGTCTCGGCCTGTTAGGTCTGGCACTGTATATTGCCGAGCAGAGGAGCAAAGAAATCAGTATCCGGAAAGTAATTGGGGCCAACCTAAAGGATATACTTATTTTACTAAACAAGGATTTTATCAAACTCGTTATTCTATCAAACATGATAGCAATTCCTGCTGCATATATTATAACAACAAGCTGGCTTCAAAAATATGATTATAAAATCGGTCTGAATATGTGGCCATTTATAACTGCTTTTGTTTTATCCATATTTATTGCTGTATTAACTGTGAGCCTTCAAACTTTTAAGGTTGCCAGAGCAAATCCTGTTGATGCGTTAAAATACGATTAATAACCCCTTCTTGTATTGCATCAGAAGGATGCACATTCGACACATATTCTTATTCTAAAGCGCGCAGTTTACTAATTAAAAACTGCATTTCACATAACAGTTTTTACACCCTGCATACTCCTATCATCACCCAATATTACTTATCTGTAATTTTGGCTATATCTATAATTAATCCCTCTCTCGATGAAAAAAAGATATTTGCCAATATTTGGCATATTCAGTTTTACTGCTGTCGCAAATGCGCAACAAGCAGAACTCCAACGATCCGTTATAGCCAGCGCAGGAGGCTCGGCAGAGATCAACAATACCATTTTCCAATACACCATAGGTGAGGTTCTGGTAACAGCCATAGAAAACTCTCCCCTATTAGTAACACAAGGTTTCCAGCAACCAGAAGTTAATGGCAGCACACCCGAACCACAAGCTCCTCTTATAACAGGTTTTATTGTTTACCCGAACCCGGCAAACAGCCAAACCAAACTTGAATTTGATTTGGTAATGGACGATATGGTGAACATACAACTGGTAAATAATGCAGGCCAAACCGTAAGAAACATCTCATTAAAAATGCTGGCGGGCAAAGCAAACTATATTTTACCCTTAGGTGGTTATCCTTCGGGCTTATATTATGTAGTTCTCAAAGCTAGCAGAAGAACCTATTCCGAGAAACTGGTTATACAATAAACTTATGAAAACAAACATTTACCTTGCTACAGGCCTTTTGGCTTGTCTGGTATGTTGGTGCCAGAACAGTTTTGCGCAGCAAGACAACAGAGTAGTCCAAAGCGGAGCTGCTTTCTTATTACTAAGTGCAGATGCCAGAAACTCAGGAGTAGCTGAGGCAGGCACCGGACTAGATGTGGATGCCAATTCTTTATACATTAATCCGGCAAAGATCACCTTCGGCGAAAAAATGAGCTTTAGCGCATCGTATACCCCATGGATGAAACAGCTCAGCAAAGATTCTCATCTGGGATACTTTACCGCATTCAGGCAATTAAACGATAGAGAAGCGTTGGGGTTATCTGTTAAATATCTGGATTTAGGCTCAATTGCTTTTAGAGACGAAACAGGAGGCCTCATAGAACAATATAAGGCTAGCGAATTTAGTATAGATGCCAGCTATGCACGCAAATTCGGTGAGACCTTTGGGATGGCGTTAACCGCCCGATATTTTAGAAGTGATATTGGTAAAGGAACGTACAATAATTTAGAGCTCACTCCAACAGATGCTTTTGCTGCCGATGTATCTATTTACTCGAATCGGGAACTACAAAATGGCCGTTATTCAAGAAGTTTTAGCTGGGGTGTAAATTTAAGTAATATTGGTACTAAGCTTAAATATTCTGATAGCCAGACCAGCTTTTTACCTATGAACCTAAGGGTGGGCGCTGGTTATAATTTTTATGYAGCTCCCGAAAGTAGACTTACCATTTTGCTTGATATAAATAAATTAATGGTGCCTACCCCACCAAGATACAAAAAAGATAATGATGGTAATTTTACTACTGAAATAGAAAAAGGTAAAGACCCCAACAGAAGTGTCACAAGTGCTTTGTTTACTTCATTATTTGATGCACCCGGAGGATTTAAAGAAGAACTATCAGAGTTCACCATTGCAGGTGGATTAGAGTTTTCTTACTACAATCGTTTTTTTATAAGAACGGGCTATTTCTATGAAGATCCTGAAAAGGGCAACAGACAGCATCTGGCAGCCGGAATAGGTCTTAATGTCAATCCCTTAAGAATAGATATCAGCTATATATTCCCTACCGAGGATCGCTATGTGCTGAGAAATTCTATGCGATTTACATTATGCTTTACCCCCGGGGCCTCCAAACTATCAGCAAATTAATCAATGTCTTGAAACCTTAAAAAGTGATCAACAAACAAATAAAATAGAACGCATTTAAAATCATAAACTATGAGAAGTACATTTTTCACTCTAGTATTTATTCTTTTTGCAGGACTACAATGGGCCAGCGCTCAGGATGGTTTTAAAGGGATAAACTACCAGGCAGTTGCCAGGAATACCAATGGTACCGTCCTGTCAAATCAGGCAGTAAAGGTCAAAATTTCCATCCTTGGAGGTTCTGCGAATGGCCCGGTTCAGTATATGGAAGAACATTCTGCAAATACGAATCAATTAGGGTTATTTACTTTACAAATAGGTAAAGGAACACCTGGTACAGGTGCCTTTACTGCTATACCATGGCAAAATGCCAACCAGTTCGCTAAGGTTGAACTCGCCATTGGTGGTGGCTCATACAATGCATTAGGCAGTACTCAGTTAATGAGTGTTCCCTATGCTCTATACGCAGCTTCAGGGAACCCTGGCCCCGCCGGGCCGGCCGGTCCTCAGGGCACTCAGGGTGTTCAGGGCATAGCCGGTTCAAAAGGTGACAAAGGAGATACGGGCCCCGCAGGTCCAATTGGGCCAGCAGGAGCTGCAGGTATTGCGGGCCCACAGGGCATTAAAGGAGATCAGGGAGATCCCGGACCAGCAGGTGCTGTTGGCCCTGCTGGGCCAATTGGACCTCAAGGCATGAAGGGAGACAAAGGAGACGCCGGTGCAGTAGGCCCAGCTGGGGCCCAAGGCCTAAAAGGCGACAAGGGAGATCAAGGGGATCCAGGACCGGCAGGCGCTATGGGTAATCCCGGTGCAGTAGGCCCAATTGGCCCTGTTGGGCCACAAGGTCCTCAGGGAGTGGCAGGCGACATAAATGGTGTAGCTGCTAGTGGCGATTTATCGGGAACCTATCCAGGTCCGGTTGTAGCAAAATTGCAAACCAAACCTATTGATCCGATTGCACCGGTGTTAAATGATGTATTAAGATTCAACGGTGTATCTTGGGCTCCAAGTGCTATAGGTGGCGGAGGCTTTGTATTGCCATTTAATGCAAATGAAAATAATCCGGGCACCCTATTTTCTATTAATAATAACGGAGATGGAACTTCAATAGAAGGTTCAAATGCTACTACAACTTCTAGTATAGCCTCAATAAGAGGCATTGTCTCCAATACTTCTCCCGGAGGTTTTTCAAGTGCTATACGGGGTATTAATAATGGCACTGGCGGTTTGGGTATCGGCGTATGGGGATCGCAAGCTGGTAGCGGTTGGGGTGTATACGGGGTAACACCTAGCGGCCTTGGTGTATATGGGAATGCATCCGGTAATGGAACAGGTGTATATGCTAATAGCAATACAGGAACAGGCCTCACTGCCACCAGTAATAATGGTATTCCCGCAAATATTGCAATATTTAACAACGCAAATATTAACAACGCATTAAATGTCTCAACATTAGGTAATGGAACTGCAATTAATGTATCCAGTTCAGGATCTGGAAAAGGCGTTTTTAGTAGCACAGGATCAGGCTTTGCTGTACACGGCGTTACATCGGAACAAATATCCGCAGGTATATTTGGGGATAATAACGGTGCTGGCGAAGCTGTGGTAGGCCGCACAACCAGCGATATAGCTGGCGCAGTGGTAGGGCGGAATGATGGAGGTGGCTATGGTGTTAGAGGTTTCATAGCAACAAATACATCAGGTAATGGCATTGGTGTTTTTGGACAAGTTGGACTAAACAACAGTACTGGTCGGGGTGGAAGATTTGAAAATGTTAATCAAACAAATACTGCAGGGAATACCCTAGAAGTTGAAACCAACAGTAACGGAAATATCCCTGACAATACACAAGGTAATGCATCATCTTTTCTGGTAAATAATACAAATAGTGTATCGGCAGCTGTAAGAGGTGAAGTGAAAACAATTTTCGGAAACTTCGGAGCTGCAGGGCTATTTGGAATTTCCTCGGGAACAGGCGGCTTTGCAGGCTTATTTCATGCCTCAAACCCAGCTGGAAATGGTCCGGCTTTAGTTTCATTAGCCGATGGAAATGGCAATGCTATAACTGCCAATGCAGAAAAACTAGGCAACGGCGTAGAAACAAGTGTTAACGGTACTGGTAATGCACTTTATGCCTGGGTTCCTACATTTGCAACTGGTAGAGCAGGCAGGTTCAACATCTTTAATGAAGACAATACAAGTGATGTTATTACAGTTACTACTGCCGGAAACGGTATTGCAGGTAATTTTAAAGTAGATCGTACAACCGGTACCTCACCTGCTGTTAAGGGCGAAGTAAATTCTATATTTTCTAACTTTGGCACCGCAGGGATATATGGACTTTCTTCTGGCACAGGAGGTTTTGCAGGTTTATTCCACGCATCTAATCCTGCAGGTAATGGACCAGCACTTATTGCTATTGCCGATGGAAATGGCAATGGTGTTACAGCTAATGCATCCAATTCTGGTGATGGAGTTGAAACCACTGCCGATGGTAGCGGAAATGCGCTGTTTGCATGGACTCCTAATTTCAGCAACGGAAGAGCTGCACGACTTGTTAATTTTAATGATGGAAATATTAATCCCGTGCTAACAGTTGAACAGCATAGTAATGGAAATATAGCCGTATTTAAAAGTGGTAATCCAGGAACAGTAAATGTGGCACGTATTAATGCTGCAGGAAGAGGTTTTTTTAATGGTGGTACACAAACAGGCGGGGCTGATATTGCAGAATCATTTGAAACTATAGGTCTGACCTCCAGTTATGAACCAGGCGACATCCTGATCATTTCTACCACTAAAGACAGGGCAGTGGAAAAATCCGCTACACCTTACTCAAGTCTGGTAGCAGGTGTGTATGCCACAAAGCCAGGAGTACTATTAACAGAAGAACATATAGACAGCGATTTAAAAGGTCAGATTCCAATGGGTGTAATAGGTGTATTACCCACAAAAGTATGTTTAGAGGGAGGTGCGATTTCAAGAGGTGACCTTTTGGTTACCTCTTCTATCCCTGGTGTTGCAATGAAAGCTGATCCGGATAAAGTTAAAATTGGCCAGGTATTAGGAAAAGCACTTGAAGGTTACGATAATCAAGGAATAAATAAAATCAAAGTTCTGGTAAGCATAAAATAATCATATTAAAGACGAAAACATGAAAACATTATATAAAATAAGCTGCATAACAGTTATTGCCTTAGTAGCGTCTGGTTACTTAACTGTAAACGCGCAGGAATTTAAATCGGGCGAAAGTATAAAAGAGCAGCTAAAGAAAGGTAATGTTGCAGGTCTCAAATACGGGACTGCAAATCCACAAAACAATAAGGTGAACGACGATAAACCGAAACAGTATACAAAAGAGAATTTTAGGTCGTTGATATTCCAAAATTATAGTCAGAGTAGCCGATCTATCTCTACCCCTACTAATGTAACTGCTAAAACAGCTAAATCAATTTCTGGTTCTGCTAAGTTACCCAGTGATGCTGAAGTTCAAAAACCGAATGACAAAGATAAAAAGGTCGAAACATTTAAACTTCCTACTCAGGGCGAAGAAAAAAAGAAAGAATAATTCATATTATAAATTAATGGTTAGTTATACCCGGTTAGCAGATTTTGCGGCCGGGTTTTTATATTTTTTTCGCTGAACTATTATTTTATTTTTAACTTCATCCAAAATTTAATATCATGGAACAACATCAGTCACCAGAGGGTCTTCAAATAACAATTGTATTGGTTACTTTAGCAGTAATTATTGTGGTTACAGCATTCTATTTAACTTTTCGCAAAAAGAAAGACACACATCATTCAGGGCACTAATGCTCATTAAAACATATAGGGGATTAAGGTTGGCAAGGAATTAAATTAAAGCATTTAGCTGACGGTTCTTCATCTTTAAACCAGCATTCTCAATAACAATTATTCCATCTTCAACACCAAGATGTTTAATAAAATCTTTAACTTCCTTTCGTGATACCAGTCCGGCGTGATAAGAATCTCTTAAAGTATAATCCAACCGATCTGCGCAAAGTCTTGGTGCTGCTTGTTCCAGAATATTAAAAGTACCCTTAATAATATCGTCTATATGGTATCCATGCCATGATAAAATTTCAGGGATATCTGATGAATGTAGCACCTCTTCAAAAACCTGTTCATGATAGTTTTCTTCAGTGTTATCAAACACGTAATCGCCAACATGTGAAAATGCTGTATGAGAAATATCATGTAGCAACCCGGCAACTTGTTCAAGCTCAGAACCACCCAGATGCCTTATCAACAGCATTACTCCTATAGAATGTTCAAGCCTTGTATGACAAATATTTGGATTAACCAAAAAGATTGCTCCGCTTTGATGAATCCGGCCAAGTCTTTTAACCCAGGAGGAATTAATTAAATCGTCAAATATTCCTGGAACCTCAACCT
>NZ_JBFTNT010000098.1:0-18038 GCF_056397585.1 Pedobacter sp. 05L430
AGGTAGGGCTGTTCAGCAATCTATCCTGAAAATAAACTGAGAAATTAATTCTCTGATCTGTTGGCCTTTTTAAATAACCCCGCTCATCATTGAAGATATTCTGATTAGCCTTCATTAAAGACATTCTGAAATAAGACACCAGATCCTTTACAAACTCACCGCCAATGCTCAGGTCTGCTCCATAGATATAGCCTTTTGCCAACTCTCCGGCAAGATACTTTACCCTTACATTATCCATCATATAAGGAATAAGCCTGTCCTGATATTTAAAATAAAGCTCAGAAGTAAACTTTAGACGTGTTCCCAGACCATCAAATGCATAGTCCAAACCTGCCGATGTATTGTATGACCTTTGTGCCTGCTGATTTAAATTAAGAATTCCATTAAAATCCCTGATGCTCCTGTAGTCGGGAGCCTGCTGATATACTCCGGCAGTAAATCTGAAAATTTTATTATTGCTCGATGGCCTGTAAGCCAAAAGCAACCTGGGGCTAAGGAGAAATTGCTTACTTAAAGTATTATAATTACCCCTTACACCAAGCTGAAGGGTTGAGTTGACTGACAAGGTGTAACTATCCTGAATATAAGCGCTGTAGTATTGAATTGCCAGGTCATTTCTAACATTAATAAGGTTGTCCTGATAGAAATTATTTAACCCTCCCTGTTGTATATATCCTGCCGAATCTATAAGACTATATTCATTTAAATTATCGTTATATTTCTTGYGCTCAAACCTTAAGCCCAATGAAAACGTATGGTTTTCATAATCCTGATCTACCTTTACCTCCGAACTGAGGTTTTCTGACTCCAGGTTATTGCGGGCATAATTGATATACTTCCCTACGCCTTTGTTGATCCTAACAGCGCCAAAGTTTCCATCTGCAAAGGTATTGTTAACCTCATCAAACACATATCTCCCCTCTATGTCTATTCTTTCTCTTTCAAGGGTATTAAAATAACTGTTTATCCACTTTATAACCAGATTCGATTTAGGGTAAAAGGCAAAGGTTATGGCCCCTCCTGCTGTCTGATAATCATCAATTTCCTTTCCGCTGTAGTCTGTTTGCAAGCGCATCACAGTACTTAATGTTCCAAATTGGGTTTCTCTGCTTTCGGGTATTAATTTAAAGATCCCACTATTAAAACTCCCTAAAAAATCAACACTCATTTTAGACGAAACATTTTGATGATAAATCAATTGCGCATCGGTAAAATTAGGCGCATAGCTCCCTTTATTATCTTGTCTGTTTAATATACTTGTATTATTCTTATACCTCAATCCTGCAAGCAGATAGCTGTTTTTGTTTAAAATCTTAGAACTAAAACCGGCTCCCAGCATACCAAGGTTCAATACGGCCTCACTACTATCCGGCCGATCATATTTCACATCCAGTACTGATGATAATTTATCACCATATCTGGATTCAAAGCCACCTGTAGAGAACTTGGCAGAGCTTAACAAATCACTGTTAATAAAACTCAAACCCTCCTGCTGTCCATTTCTGATCAGCACAGGCCGGCTAATTTCAACATCATTTACATATACCAGGTTTTCATCAAAATTACCTCCCCTAACGCTATACTGAGCGCTCAATTCATTATTAGTAGATACCCCCGGTAATGTTTTAAGAACCACTTCAAAATTACCCGAAACTGAGGGTATAGAAGCAATATCTGCAATATTAATAGTGGTGCTGTTACGAAGCTGATTTTGTTTTGTGGTAATGGTAACCTGCTCCAGTTCGTTTATATTCCGTGTTAATGAAACATTTTGAATAATCCTGCCGGCCTTACCATATTTAAACTCAACCAAAACAGATTTATAACCTAACAGACTGTATTTCAATGTAAAAGAGGTGGTACTTGAATAAATATTATAACTCCCCTTGTCATCAGATGCGGTCGACTGGTTTTGTCCAACAACGCTAATGGTTACCATAGACAATGGGCTCTTCAGATCATCTGTAATTAGTCCTGACACTTTTACAAGAGGTTGTGCATTTACATACGTAAAACCAAATAGTAAAACTGAGAGCAGCAGGCAAAGTCTATACATTTATGTTACAAAGCTGTGAGCTTATGATGATTTCAATTGTGCATCAAGTTGTTTTAATTCAGAGATCATGACCGATGGAGAAGGAGCAGCAAAAATGGCATTTCCTGCAACAAAAACGCTTGCACCCGCCTGAATCAGATCGGCCAGGTTCTTTATCCCTACCCCGCCATCAACTTCTATGAGCAGATCAGGATTAACAACTGAGGCCATAGCTTTTAACTCCCTTAGTTTATTTAGCGTATTAGGAATAAACTTTTGGCCACCAAAACCCGGATTCACTGACATAACAAGCACCAGATCCAGATCTGCCAAAACATCTTTAAGTAAGCCCACAGGAGTATGAGGGTTAATTGCAACACCCGCCTTGCAACCAGTGGCATGAATTGCCTGAATCGTTCTATGCAAGTGTGTACAAGCTTCGTAATGCACCGTTATTACTGATGCGCCTGCAGCTGCAAAACGCTCAATATACTGATCAGGATTAACAATCATAAGGTGAACATCCAAAGGCTTTGTAGCATATCTTTTTATTGCTTCCATTACTGGAAAACCAAAAGATATATTTGGTACAAACACACCATCCATCACATCTACATGAAACCAGTCTGCCTCACTCGAATTAACCATTTCAATATCACGTTGAAGGTTAGCAAAATCAGCGGAAAGTAAAGAGGGAGCAATAAGGTGTTTCATGAGAAAGGTGTTTTTAATTTATAGCTGGTTCACAATTGTAAATATAAAGAAATAACCCATCTTATACCAAAAAACCCCGCGATTTGCAGGGTTTTGAGTATATAAGAAGCGACAAACCGAAGGATTTACCCTCGGCTGACAGACCTACCTTTGGATTAAGCCGGCTTATTTTCAGCTGGAGCAGCTTCTGCTTTTGGTGGACGAGGCAATAAAGCTTTTCTAGAAAGTTTCATTTTACCTTGTTTATCAACATCCAAAAGTTTCACTTCAACTTTATCACCTTCTTTAAACACACCGTCCATTGTTTCTAAACGAGTCCAGTCAATTTCAGAAATGTGAAGTAAACCATCTTTACCTGGCATAATCTCTACAAATGCACCAAATGGCATAATAGATTTTACCTTACCACTGTAAGTTGCACCTATTTCCGGTTTAGCAGCTATTGCATTGATACGGGTAACAGCAGCATCAATTGCAGCTTTGTTATCAGCAAAGATTTCAACGATACCTTTGTTTCCAACCTCTTCGATAGAGATAGAAGCGCCAGTTTCACGTTGCATTTCCTGAATAATTTTACCGCCTGGCCCTATTACAGCACCAATAAATTCTTTATCAATACTTAAAGAAACAATACGTGGAGCATGGTCTTTATAATCTTCGCGAGGTGCAGAAATTGTTTTCTTCATCTCATTTAAGATATGCAAACGAGCCTCTTTAGCCTGAATTAAAGCGTTTGTTAACACTTCCCATTTCAAGCCATTGATTTTTAAGTCCATTTGACAAGCAACAATACCTTTTTCAGTACCGGTTACTTTAAAGTCCATATCACCTAAGTGATCTTCATCACCTAAGATATCAGAAAGGATTGCATATTTACCAGTTTTCTCATCAGTAATTAAACCCATTGCAATACCCGATACCGGAGCTTTGATTTTAATACCGGCATCCATAAGTGCTAATGTACCAGCACAAACAGTTGCCATTGACGAAGAACCGTTAGATTCCAAGATATCAGAAACGATACGGATGGTATAAGGATTTTCTTCCAATCCAGGCAACACTTTCTTTAAAGAACGCATAGCCAGGTTACCATGACCAATTTCACGACGACCAGCACCTCTGTTAGGACGAACCTCGCCAGTTGAGAAACCTGGGAAATTATAGTGCAATAGGAATTTGTTGTATCCATTGATGAACGCACCATCAATCATTTGCTCATCATCTTTAGATCCTAAAGTAACGGTAGTTAATGATTGTGTTTCACCACGTGTAAATACTGCAGAACCGTGAGCTGAAGGCAAGTAACCTATTTCACTCCAGATTGGGCGTACTGTACGTACGTCACGACCGTCTAAACGAATTCCTTCATCTAAAACCAGGTTACGGATAGCATCATATTGTACATCGTGGAAATATTTTTTAGCAAGGAAACCGGTTACATCATCAATATCTTCTCCCAATGTAGCTATGAAGTCCATTAAGATCGTACCAAATGCATCACCACGCTCACCTTTGCTTGTGTTGCTTTTAGCTACAGCATAAACCTTGTCGTAAGTAGCAGCATAAACCTGCTCTTTTAATTCAGGGTTACTGTCTTCATGAGAATACTCACGTTTTACAGTTTTACCTACAAGTTCAGCAAGTTCTTTTTGAGCCTGAACCTGGATAACGATTGCTTTATGAGCAAATTCAATGGCCTCAACCATTTCAGTTTCAGAAATCTCATCACACTCACCTTCAACCATTACGATGTCTTTTTCAGTACCTGCAACAAGGAATTCCAATGATGCACGCTCTAAATCGCTCACGTAAGGGTTAATTACCAGTTTGCCATCAATTTTAGCTACACGTACTTCAGAGATTGGTCCGTTAAACGGAATATCTGAAACCGCAATGGCAGCCGAAGCAGCTAAACCAGCTAAACAGTCTGGCATTATATTTTTATCAGAAGAGATCAATGAGATCATTACCTGAGTATCAGAGTGATAATCTTCAGGGAACATCGGGCGCAAAGCGCGATCTACTAAACGTGAAATTAAAACTTCATAATCAGATAATCTTGCCTCGCGACGAAGAAAACCTCCAGGGATACGGCCTGCGGCAGCGTATTTCTCCTGATAATCAACAGATAAAGGTAAAAAATCAACACCAGCCTTAGCGCCTACTGTAGAAACTACAGTTGCCAAAAGCATGGTATCGCCCATTTTAACTACCACCGAACCATCAGCTTGTTTAGCTAATTTTCCTGTTTCAATTTCGATTGTTCTTCCATCGCCCAAGTCGAACGATTTTTTTATTACATTCATTTAAAAATTGTTGTGGTGTGTTTTCCTCTTTTCACACACCGGATTTATATATATTATTTTCTTTGCAAGTTAAGATAATAATATCAAGAAATTAAAAAAGCCATCCCTAAAGAATGGCTTTTCTTGATATAAGTAGTTCTATTTGATGATATCCCTTAGACCTAAAGTCTTGATGATAGCACGATAGCGCTCAATATCTTTTTTAAATAGATATGCCAAAATACCACGGCGTTTACCTACTAATTTTTGTAGTGATAACTGAGTAGAATAATCTTTACGATTTTTCTTTAAGTGCTCAGTTAAATGTGCAATGCGGTATGTAAATAACGCTACCTGACCTTCAGCAGAACCTGTATTAGTTTCTACTTCACCATGCTGTTTAAAGATTTCAGCTTTCTTTTCTTTACTTAAATACATTCTTGAATGATACTAAAGTTTAAATGATTAATTAATTGGGTGCAAAGATAGTGTAAGTTTTAAAGATTAACAAGTATGCGTAAAATTTTGGCTCGACGAGAAAATTGGCCATTACTAAACCTTATTTTTGTGGCTGTTACGACTTATTTATGGAAAAAAACCAATACAGTATATTTGAAAGTGAGCTAAAAGTACGTCCTGATGATATCGATATGTTTAACCATGTCCATAATAGCAAATACTTTGACTATGTGCTTGCTGCCCGTTATGATCAAATGGCTGAATTTTATAAAATGCCAATGGAATCTTTTTTAAATAGTGGCTTTGGCTGGGTGGTACGTACCGCACTTGTTGACTTTAAACGTCCGCTTATTTTGGGCGATATAATTGCTATCCGCACCGGAATTTTAACAATCAATGAAAAAGGTTGCCGTGTACAGTTCGAAATTGAAAATAAAAGAACAGGTAAAATTGCTTCTGATGGCTGGTTTGATTATGTGATGATTGACACCACCACCGGAAAGGGCTGTAAAGTAAATGAAGAAATGATAAAGGCATACAGCATTTAATACTTGACTTATAAACATTTAATGTAAATCCATATTCAATAAATAATCCGACCATAATAAGTCCGCCTTTTTTCTGTAAAAATGTGGACTTAACGTGGACTCATAATAATTCAGCACAAAAAAATATAGAATTGTAATTGTAAATTATATATATTTGTTTTCTAACTCAACCGCATTACGATGAAAGTATTTGCAGTCCGTTTGAGGTCCTAAAGACCAAGGGCTCCACCTATTCGACAAAATACTGACACAGCTTTTCTAGCTGGTCGCGGTTTATTTATTACTTTTTCCCTTACCCCATGTTAGAACAAAAAACAGCTTCATTAGGCAAGCTATCTCAAATTTTTACACTTATAAAACAGGCCCTTAAAGGCGAAGATCTCGATTTTACCCAAGGTAGCATTCGTAAAGCTGTTATTTTACTGGCCATTCCTATGATGCTGGAAATGGCTATGGAATCTGTTTTTGCATTGGTAGACCTTTACTTTGTAGGACATTTACACAACAGCAGTCATGCAATACAAACAGTAGGGCTCACAGAATCTGTACTGACCGTTATCTACTCACTTGCCATTGGAATGAGCATGGCTGCAACGGCTGTGGTAGCCAGAAGGATTGGTGAGAAAGATCCGGTTGCTGCCTCAAAAGCTGGAATGCAGGCAATAATAATTGCAGTTGCGTTTAACCTGATCATTAGCATTGCGGGACTTATTTACGCAACCGACATTTTATTATTAATGGGTGCATCGGCCGAAACTGCAGCGCAAGGCACAACATTTATGCGCATTATGATGGGCGGCAGTATTATTATTGTTTTGTTATTCCTTATTAACGGGATATTCAGAGGTGCTGGTAATGCGGCTATAGCCATGAAAAGCTTATGGATTGCCAATATTGCCAATATCATTCTATGCCCTGTTTTAATTAATGGTTTTGGCCCAATCCCTGCATTTGGATTAACAGGCGCAGCAATGGCTACAAGTATCGGGCGCGGCATTGGTGTGTGCTATCAGGTTTATCACCTTGTAAGTGGCAAAAGCCTTTTAAAAATAAAGTTATCCTATTTCAGGCCTCATTTTGAACAGATAAAAGCTTTATTAAAAATTGCTACTCCTGGTATTTTCCAATTTGTTATTGCATCGTGCAGCTGGATATTTTTGGCGCAGCTTGTAGCCACAACAGGTGGAGATCATGGATCAGCAGGTTATCAAACTGCGTTAAGGCTTATGATGTTCTTTATGCTTCCGGCATGGGGAATGAGCAATGCTGCTGCAACGCTGGTTGGCCAGAATCTGGGCGCAAAACATATTGACCGGGCAGAGCAATCTGTAATGAAAACTGCAAAATATGTGGTGATTTATATGCTATTTGTTATGGTGTTAACCTTTGGCGTTGGACGCTATTTTATATCATTTTTCAGCAATGATGTTTTAATACAGGAGGTTGCGAAAAATGCGCTTCAGATTATGAGTCTTGGATATATCTTTTATGGTATTGGCATGGTTCTGATCAGCACCTTTAACGGTGCCGGAGATACCTGGACGCCTACATGGGTTAATCTTTTTGGCTTCTGGCTGTTCCAGATTCCTTTGGGTTACTTCCTTGCTAAATATTTAGAAATGGGCCCGACAGGCGTATTTATTGCCATTCCGGTTGCCGAAACAGGTATTGCAATAGCAGGTTATATTCTATTCAAAATAGGAAAATGGAAGACTATAAAAGTCTAACTGCGTTATAAATCTAACGGCAGCACAAGCCGTCATCACTCCTATCGTCAAGATGACGGCTTGTGCTATGAAAATATTGAACCTTATGCCTGGTGTTTCAAATCCGGAACATACCCCAGGCCAGGTGTAAGCCAGTGCAATAAAAACACTCTTGAATAGCGGTAATTAAACGGAGCAAATAGAAATACACCAACCATAATAATGGCAACATATATCCAAAGGTTCTCGTAAGTAAGATCTACGCCCAGTATATAAGCTGCTACCGCGATGGTAATCATTTCAGCAACATTCATAGCATAACTAATGAACATTGCTACATAAAAAAAGCCAGGTTCCCTTTCAAAACGAAGGTTACAAACGGGACAATATTCATTAGTTGTCTGGCCCTTAAAAGCATAAAGCTTACCAGAAAATATTGGGCCTTTTCTACATCTTGGACATTTACACTCCACAACTGCCTGTATTTTTGATATTGGTTTCATAACTTTAATATTATGACACAAAAATACGACAGATAAAACAGTTAATTTATGATCCAGATCATACTTAAATTCTAATGATTTTACCCCTAAGCAGTTTCAATTCCTTCTGATCTGAAAGTTTTTTGATGATACGGATTACCGTTTCCACTCGTAGCCCGCTCATGTCTGCGAGCTGCTGCCGGGTTACCTTTAGCTCCTGACTATGTTCTACATCTTTAAACAGGTAAGCAATAAGCGTTCTTATTCTGTGTTCTGCATGTTCATTTGCCAGTTCTTCGAGCATCATTGACTTATAAAACAAACGATGGCTCAGGGTCTGAATAAGCTTCATACTAAAATCAGGATGTTCCTTTAGCATTTTAAGAAAGTCCTCTCCTTTTACCACTATAATTTCCGAATCCTGAGTGGCGATTGTGTAGGCCAGATAAGATTTATTAACCAATAATGCAGGTTMTCCGAAATACTCGTTGGCTTTAAAGATGCCTTGTATAAATTCTTTGCCATCATCATTTACGGTTACCATTCTCACCTTGCCACTCTTTATAAAATATACTGCCCTGGGATGAGCTCCAGGCTCATAAATTACATCTCCCTTTTTATAAAGAGATGGTTTAAAATTATTATCCAGCAAATATTTAATTGTCATGATGAAAATGCATTTTCATGTTAAATGCTACCCTATCGTTTCCTTAATGAGCTTAGTATAAAAATCATTTAACTTCATTCCCATTGCTGCAACTTGTTGAGGAATAAAGCTGGTTGAAGTTTGTCCGGGAATGGTATTTATCTCAATGAAGTAAAAATCACCTTCATCTTCTGTAAGTATAAAATCTATACGTACTACCCCCCTGCAATTCAACTTCACATAAACAGCTTCTGCTATTTTTGCCACTCTGTCTCTTGTTGCCGGTTTAACCGCTGCAGGGGTTGTTTCTGTGGCTACTCCAGGAGTATATTTAGCTTCAAAATCAAAAAACTCTTTTGCCGTTTCTACCTCTGTAATAGGCAACACCTTTATTTTGCCATCAAGTTTTACTACACCAACGGTAAACTCTCTGCCTGATATAAACTCTTCTATCAAAATTTGGTTATCCTCATGAAAAGCTTTCTCAAGAGCTGCTTCCAAATCATTGCCATGGCTAACCTTACTCATGCCGATGCTACTGCCGCCGTTATTTGGTTTAACAAAGTATGGTAATTTAAGGTCTTTTTTTAGTTGAATTAAATCGTAAGGTACATTCTTAAAGATCTGAGCAGATTTAGCAACATTCAATTGATCTATATTTTGTACAACGGCCTTTGTATAACCTTTGTTCATGGTAATGGCCGATGTAAGCGCATCACATGTTGTATACGGAATATTAAGCATATCAAAATACCCTTGTAGCTTGCCATCTTCGCCCGGGGAGCCGTGTATAGCTATAAATACCCCTTCGAACATTATTTTTCTTCCTTTTATGGTAAGAGAAAAATCGTTACGGTCAACCTCTATTTTCACAGAATCTGCAGGCTCATAAAACCAGCCTTGCTGGGTAAGCATAATTTTATAAACATCGAATTTACTGGTATCTAAATTCTGTGCTATTGTTGCGGCACTTTTAACGGAGACTACCCATTCGCCAGTGGTACCTCCGGTTAGCAATGCTATTGTTTTCTTCATCTGTATAATTTTTTAAATTCTAATACATCTATTATATGTATACGCGTTATGAGTTATAATGTATACATAACTTACTATCGTTGGTCAACAACTGTCCGAGCGATCTAACTAAGCAAAGTGACCAGGTCAGCTAAGGCACAAATATAAATTAGTTGGTGCAGATGTCATTTTAATTCCAATAAAATATTATTTTAATCTAAATTTGGACGCTATACCTTCAGAAGAGAAAAACGCATGGGCAAATTCATATCTTATTTAAAAACAAATTCATTTAGGAACAATCTTATTGCTGCTATAATTACTGTTGCAGTAATCTTATTTACCGCATTCTTTAGTTTAAGGTATTACACCAAACATGGCCAGGGTTTAAATGTACCATCAGTTAAAGGACTATCATTTACACAAGCGGTTAGTAAGCTTGAACAGTTGGGTTTACGTTATGAGGTCGATTCTGTTTATATTATGGATACCCCTCCGGGAACAGTAATAGATCAGGATCCAAACCCTAATACTTTTGTAAAAGACAACAGAACAATTTACCTGACTGTGAGCATGAATAAGGCTCCAAATGTTAAATTTCCGGATGTCGTATATAAATCATTAAGACAAGCCCAGGCAATAATTGAAAGTTTTGGTCTGAAACTTGGGGACACTACTTATAAACCGGATGTGAGCAGAGATGTTGTTTTGGAAGTTTCTTTTGGAAATCAGCCCATTAAAGTTGGGGAAATGGTACCGAAAGGGTCAAGAATTGACTTTTTATTGGGCGACGGAAAAGGAAATGAAGAAGTAGACATTCCAACTCTTATCGGCTTAACTAAGGATGAGGCATTGTTTGCATTGAGAAATGGCGCGATGTTAAACCTTGGAACAGTTACATATGAGGGGGTTGTGACGGATTCTGCCAATGCTGTAATCATAAAACAGGACCCACTTGCAACAGATTCGGTAACTAAAGTAAAAATTGGAACACCAGTAAACATTACATTATCTAATAAAAATTAATCACACTATCATTTATATATGTCAAACGAAGAAAATAAAACAGGTCTTAAAAAGAATACCAAAATAATATTAGGCTTACTATTGCTTGTTTTAATTGCCGGGGGCTTTTATGGACTTAAATTATATAAAGTATACTTTGCACCAAATGTTACGGGCAACGAAAAATACCTGTATATAAGAACAGGTTACAATATCGACGACCTTTATAAAGAGATTAAACTAAAAGATATGCTAACCGATATAGGTTCTTTTAGTGAAGCTTCCGGAAAAATGCAGCTTGCACGTTCTTTAAAACCAGGGCGCTATAAACTGGCAAAAGGTATGAATAACCGCAGCATTATTAATATGCTGAAGTCGGGCAATCAGGATCCTGTAAAACTTAAGTTTCAAAACTTAAGGCAAAAAGAAAACTTTGCCGGCTATCTCTCAAGAAACCTTGAACCAGATTCTTTAACTTTTATAAATCTGCTCGACTCTGCGTCTTTGCTTGAAAAGTATGGTTTTAATAAAGATAACAGCTATGTGATGTTCATTCCTAACACTTACGAAATGTATTGGAATGTTACTGCTTCGGAGTTCTTTGACAGAATGCATGCTGAATATGATAAATTCTGGAATGCTGATCGCAAACAAAAAGCAGCATCGTTAAACCTAACTCCTATTCAGGTTTCTATATTAGCTTCCATCGTTGATGCCGAAGCTTTATACGACAAAGAAATGCCTATTATTGCAGGTCTGTATTTAAACCGCTTAAATAAAGGTATATTGCTTCAGGCAGATCCAACCGTTATTTTTGCCAATAACGACTTTACAGTTAAACGTGTTACCAATTCGCTTTTAAGTATACAATCAAAATACAATACTTATAAATATGCCGGTTTACCTCCAGGGCCCATCATGATGCCTAGTATTAATGCTATTGACGCTGTATTAAACCGTGATAATAACAATTATATTTACATGTGTGCCAAGGAAGATTTTTCCGGCTACCATAACTTTGCGGTAACAGTTCAGGAGCACGAAAGGAACGCTAAAAAATATAGAGATGCCTTAAACCAACGCAATATTTTTAAATAATGTATACTCATACTACCAAAATAAGGGTTAGATACGGCGAAACGGACCAAATGGGATATGTTTATTACGGAAATTATGCCGAGTACTACGAAGTTGCGCGTGTAGAGATGCTAAGAAGTTTGGGCATGGATTATGTTGGAATGGAAAGTGCGGGTGTAATGATGCCTGTTTTAGAGCTTAACTGTAAATATATAAAGCCAGCTTTATATGATCAGGAAATCACAATTAAAACTACGATCCACGACCTTCCCGGTGTGAGGATCCATTTTAAATATGAATTATCTAATCCGGCTGGTGAACTTATTAACATTGGAACAACTACGCTGGTGTTTGTGGATATGGCAAAAAACAAACCTTGCTCTCCTCCAGAAAATTTTATGGAGAAGTTAAGGGTATTTTTTAATTAAATTTGATAGATGGAGTGGGTTCATAAGCAACTTTTAAAAATCAGGCTTTATTCCATGTTTATTAGCTGGACAAAAGTTTGTGTTTTGCCTGGTTTTAGTCCGCTACCAATTTATACTGTTGCCACATTCTTTTTTAAAGAGATTGGCAAAGACTCTCTAGTGAATAAGGCTTCTTCACTGGCATATAATTTTATGCTGGCCATTTTCCCTGCCATCATCTTCTTATTTACACTGATCCCCTTTATACCCAAGAAAATCGGTTTTCAAGATCAACTGATGAACCTGATTATTTTGGTTTTGCCAGAAGATGCTTATAAAGCTTTTAGCACTACGCTTGATGAAATTGTACATAAGCAGAACAGTGGTTTGCTGTCGTTCGGATTTATTTTATCGTTATTTTTTGCAACTAATGGGGTGCATAATCTAATGATGGCTTTTAATAAATCATCGTTGATCATTGAAACACGTAGCTGGGTAAAACAACGCTTAATTGCCGTTTTACTAACCCTTGTGATTGCTTTTTCTGTAATTACTTGTATTATAGCAATGGCAATTGGTGAAATTGCATTAAACCGTATTGAAACCACACTTAACATTAAGGCGAGTTTTACAACATTTGCTATCCAGCTTACCAGATGGGCACTGTTAGGAATATTATATTTTGTAACGATTTCTATCCTTTACAGATACGGACCGGCTCATGCCAAGAAATGGAAGTTTTTCAGTGCCGGTTCGTGGCTGGCTACTATACTCGCCTTTATCTCTGTATGGGGTTTCTCTTTTTACATTAATAACTTCAGTTCATACAATAAAGTTTATGGTTCTATCGGTACACTTATCGTTATTATGATCTGGCTTTATTTAAATTCTCTGATACTTTTGGTAGGATTTGAGCTAAATGCAAGCGTAGATCTGTCGAAAAGGAGTGTAAAAATCATCAGACCTAACTTCAATTTATTCAAAAAAGCGGCTCCAATAGAGGATAAACTAGGGAAAAGATAAATTTTTCTCACTCATTTTTAGCACGTTATCACTTTTAACCAGAATTATCTAAATCTGAATTTGCAAAATCAAGTCGTATTTGTACTTTTGTCGCGGAGAGTTGGCAGAGTGGTCGATTGCGGCAGTCTTGAAAACTGTTGACTTGTCAAAGGGTCCGCGGGTTCGAATCCCCCACTCTCCGCCAAAAAGGTGTCAAAACCAACAAAAAGCCTGCAAATCGTATGATTAGCAGGCTTTTTGCTTTTTAGGACATGCCAAAATATGTATCAATTCTCATCTCATAAGTGAGTGATTCGGTGAGTAATTTGGAAAATGAAAATGACTCACCGAATCGAACACATCAGACTGATAATCAACATGTTTAATCAACGAACATCTTGTGAAAAAGTACCTGCAAAGCTAAATTTGTTAACCATTAATGTCGTTGTGAAATAACCACTGGCCGATGCTGTGATCCTCTACAATGGAACACAACTTCAGGCCGCTGCAATGGCAAAAAAGATGAGGTGAAATCCTTGAATGCTTACCTGGACGATCTCCAAAACAAAGTATTCGAAGCACATCGGCAATTAACTGAAAAAGATGACACCATCACCGCCGAGAAATTAAGAGATCAGTTCCAGGGCAAGGTAGCGAAGCAACGCACCTTAATTGACATTTTTAAAGACCACAACCAAAAGATGGAAGCACTTGTAGGAAGAGAGTTCTCTAAGGGCACAGCTGAGCGTTACAGGACATCTTTAAAACATACTGTTGAATTCTTACAATGGAAGTATAAGATTAGCGACATCGACATCAGAAAAGTTAACTTCGATTTTATAACTGAATACGATTTTTATTTGCGATCCGTCCGAAAATGCGCTAACAATTCAGCTGTGAAATACTTGAAAAACTTCGGTAAGATTATTCGCATTTGCCTTTCTAACGGATGGCTTGTGGTTGATCCATTTGCACGGTATAAAAACAAGATTAAAAAGGTGGAGCGCGTTTACTTAACCGAACAGGAAATAGAGAGCATGGCCAATAAGGAACTTGCGTCGGAKAGACTGGAACAGGTAAGAGATATCTTTTTATTTTGCTGCTTTACAGGCCTCGCCTATATAGATGTTAAAAATCTAAAAAGCTGCAATGTTGTAACTGGCGTAGATGGCGACAAATGGATCTCCATAAAAAGGCAAAAAACCAATACTCCATCTCGCATTCCTTTGCTTCCAGTAGCCTCTGCCCTTCTAAATTCATATCGCGATAACCCGACCTGCTTAAATACCGGAATGCTATTTCCAGTTTCAAGCAATCAGAAAATGAATAGCTATCTTAAAGAGATTGCAGATTTCTGTGGCATCAAGAAACCAATTACCTTCCACATTGCCAGGCATACATTTGCAACAACCGTCACCCTGTTAAATGGAATTCCTATAGAAAGTGTCTCAAAAATGCTGGGACATACTAATATTCAAACCACTCAACATTATGCCAAGATACTCGACATTAAAGTTGGCGCTGATATGGCTCTTATAAAAGAGAGATACCCTTCCATTTAAAAGTGACATGTCTTTATTTGGTTAGAAAAGGGATGTGCGTGGATGCGACATCCATTTCTTTGTTTTAAAGAACATATCAACATATTAATCAGTCGCTTGCGTGTATATTTCGCAGATAGTAGACACTTCATTTCTTTTTGATAAATCTATGTACCTGAAGAAGTCTTCATGGATTGGCTTCAGAATTTTGCAATGAAACGCAATTAAAGGCAGGCTAATTAATTTTTATGACCGAAATGAGGTATCATTCCATAGTGCTTTTCTTGAGGCTAAAAACGGCTTAAAATAAGCCGACTGACCATTTTTCAACGAAATCAACTGATCATTTTGGGCCGTAATATGAGGCCACGTTCCGCGAAAGAGGTGGCCACATACGGAATAATCCCCAGGGCTGTCAACCAAATCAGAAATTTCGGAATCCGGTCATCTTATTAGTTAAGGCCAGTAAAGGTTAAACACTTTGGAAATTATCTTCCATTCTCCCTCAACCTTTAATAATGACAAATATATAACCTTGTCACTTACGATTTCCTTACCTTCTAGCCGCAATACCTTTTCGCTGTCCTCAAGATCAATATTGATGCACAGATCCTGAAACAGATTACTAAGCAGGCGGGTTACAGCCAGAAACTGACTTCTACTATTAATATTTGTACGGTATATAATTACCATTTTAGTTTTTTTAACGATCAGTAAGACCTTTCCATTATGTTATCAATTTAAGGGTGATGAAAGTTAGGACTAACCTAATTGTCAGTCCCTGTTTTCCTATTGCAGGAAAACATTTGTAAAATGTGAGAAAGTTTGGTTTGCCGCCTCTATGGCTTCTTGCTCGGAATCTTCATTAATATATCGGTCGAGCACTGAAACAAAGGATGCCCATTTAGCGCCGGTTTCTGAACCATATCCCCTAAAGAACGAAATACCATCTGTCACCCCACACCGAGCCAGCATCTGGATGATAATTGTACCACCCATTATAGAACCTTCCATTACATACAGCGCGCCGAACGCTTTAACTGTATTGTCAATGGGGGGAACGGTCACTTCCGGTAGCCCCGTTAGTATTTCTCCCAGGCCTTTGATGTCGTTCGCAAGGCTGATCGCGTGTCTGCGCTCAGCATAGTCCGGTAGCACTTCATCCGAGATATAAGGCCTTATGGCCTGCTCCAGGCAGTTGAAATAAGCATAAAAGATTTTCAGAAGACTCGCGTAGTCTTCTTTATTGCGGATAGTCTTTAGTTGAGATATTACCAGTTTTTCCAATTGCTGATGAGCTACCGTAGTATGTTTTCTTAATTCTTCGTGTATCATAATACTTTAATTTTATAGTTGAATAATAAATGTCGACCAACTCCATCCCGATCAATCTGTACCGCCGCCCAAGCTGCGATACAGATCAGCTATAGCAGATAATTCCTGCCTCTTGACAGAAGCCAAATCAAGCTCACTTTGGAGTGCGTTTCCCTGTGCTGTAATTACCTCCAGGTAGTTTGCCATACCATTTTGAAAAAGCGAATTGGCATTTGCAGTCGCTTGCTTAAGCGTTGCAACACGTTTAGCCGCAATAAGGTGCTGGTGTTTTAATTTTTCGATCCTTACCATCGCATCGGATACCTCACCAATTGCTTTTACTACGGTTTGCCGGAAAAGGATAACTGTTTTCTCCCGCTCCATATCGGCTAATTTATACTGTGTACTTAATTCCTTATGCTGAAGCAATGGCTGTAGGACACTTGCCCCTACAATGCCGAAGAGTGAGCCGGGAATATTGAACCAATCACTTGCTTTCAGTGCATTAACACCGCCACTGGCAGTAATCCGAAGTGCAGGATACATTTGAGCCTTATTGATTCCTACTTTCGCATTCGCGATGACTAAGTCTAACTCACGGCTCCTGACGTCTGGCCTCCGGCGGACCATAGCTGACTGAACACCCACTGAAAGCTCGTCAGGAAACTTGATTTCATCGAGGATGGCGTGACGGTGGATGCTCCCTGGCAGTTGGCCAGCAAGGATATGCAGCGCATTTTCCTGCAATGCAATCTCTTGTTCAAGTTGCGGAATAAGCTCTGCCGCTGTAAGTTGCTGCGCTTGCGCCTGCTGAACAGCCAGGGAGGTAACCTGCCCGGCATTATATTGCACGCTTACTATGTGCAATGTACTGTCATTTAACGCCATGTTACGCTTTGCGACCCGCAGCTGTTCGTCCAGCATGAGCAGGTTGAAATAACCTTTGGACACGCTGGTAACAAGATCAGTCTGCAAGATTTTTCTTGCTTCATCACTTTGCAGATAGGCAGCAAGAGCCGATTTATTAGTATTGCGTATCCTTCCCCAGATATCAGCTTCCCAAGAGAGAGTTGCGCCGGCAGAATAATCCTCGATATGATTGGAGCCTAAAAACTGGCTGGCGGTCATACCGTTGAGGCTGTATTTCGACGGATTAATGGTGTTGGCCGTGGCATTGAAGTCAAGAACAGGCACATTGTTCCACTTTGATTGTCTTACAACTTGGTGCGCTTCTTCTATGTTTTTAAGCGCGATACTCATGTCAAAGTTTTTTTTCAGGGTGCTGTCGATCAGTACCTGTAATACTTTGTCTGGGAAAAAGTTTTTCCATGGCAGAGTACCTATACCCCCAGTGTCTTTTGCCGCCTCCTCATTGAAGGCAATCGGCAATTCCGGTTTGGGGACCTGTACATCTTTAGAGATTTTACAACTAGCAACCGTAAAAAGCAACCCGATAACTAGGATGATCCGATTATTTTTCATTGAATTTTTCATGACTTAAATGCTTTTTAGTTGATTGCTTCAGCTTCGAATACCTGTTCAGGCTTGGGTTCCGAATGAACCTTCTTGCTAGTGACTTTTTCATGCAAGGCTTGGAATACTACAAACAGAACCGGTATAATAAATAGTCCCAGGACGACCCCACTTACCATACCTCCGGCCGCACCGATACTGATGGAGTGGTTGCCCATGGCGGATGGACCGGTAGCCCTCATCATAGGGGTAATACCTGCCACAAATGCAATTGATGTCATAATAATCGGACGAATGCGAAGTTTAGCAGCCCCCAGTGCAGATTCCACC
>NZ_JBFTNT010000099.1:0-17515 GCF_056397585.1 Pedobacter sp. 05L430
CTATTAACCTGCGGTGCATTGCTCGAAGAAAAGAAATGGCTCATTTATTTTGAATACTGCCGACTCCTATCAGGTATTTTAATAATTTTGCTGCTTAATTTCCCTATTGGGTACCAGGTGATATTTGCGGGCTTACAAATCGTTTCATTAGTCTGGTTCTATAATCTTAACAAACTGAATACCCATGCTCAAGAAGTACCTGAAGTTTAACCTCATATTTGCCCTGATTTTTATACTGCAGCTTGTGGCAGAGTATTACGAGCTTTCGGCTTTAAAATACATTACAAAACCACTCATCGTTATCTCTTTACTTATCATGTTTGCAATAAGTACCAAACTAAAAGGTCGCTTTCATAAACGTTTGTTTACAGGCTTGGTTTTTGGCCTTATAGGCGATGTATTGCTTATGCTGGTATGGAAAAACGAAGCTTTTTTTACCTACGGACTAATTGCTTTTTTACTTTGCCATATCTTTTATATCCGCGCATTTTATCTTGATTTCTCGTCTGCACCCCAATTAGATAAAAAAGGAGCAAGGATCGCCATTGCGCTTTGTGCTGTGTTCAGTATCAGTTTTTATGTTTACATCAGGCATGGGCTTGGCGCAATGAAACTACCGGTTATGGTTTATACTTTTGTGATCAGTTTAATGATGATGATGGCAGCGTTCAGAAACATGAGGGTAAATAAAATCAGCTTTAACCTGATTCTTTTTGGCGCAATATTTTTCCTGATCTCTGACTCAACACTTGCTTATAATAAGTTTGTTAAGGGCTTTGATCTTGCAGGATTGTTGATTATGGCAACTTACATGATCGCGCAATATTTGATTACCATAGGAGGCATCGAGCGTCAGCTTGTAAAAAGAGAAGATTAGTTCTTTTCCTTTTCTTTTTCCAACACAGTGAAATGCTGTACCAGCCTTTCGCCATTCTCATCAACGAGTGTTAAAATATGTTTGCCAGGCGCCGGACTAACAGCCAGCTGATGATAATTCTTGGTTGTGGCAACATACTCATTATCAATATGCCAGTAAATCTTAGCGCTAGCGTTTCTGTGGGTAGCATTTAACACAATTTTCCCTCTGGTGCCATCAAACTCAACAGGAATATAAACCGTGGCGTAGTTTCTTGGATAGATCATTTCCATTACAAAGTTATTCCCGGCATCGCCGCAACCAGGTTTAAATGGAGGCAGCTCCTTATAATCACTATTTTTGATCTTATAATAATATTCCATAGACGGAGGTAAAATAAACCACGATTTATGCACCATGGCAGATGGCGCTTCGCATTCATCGGTTACCCTGTAAGTTCCTGTACGGTCCAGATGGACCATTTTATGGTAGGGGCAAAGACCTGTTTTTTCACCTGCCGGAGAAACCAGCTGTATCACTTTATCAGTGCAATATTCGCCAGCTTTATAGCCACTTTCTTTGCAAACCACAATTTTCTTAAGTTTACTTGTAGGGGTTTTAAACCATTTAACAACAGGTAATTGCTTAAAAATATCAAACATAACAGGAGCAGCAGCATCTATACCGGTTAAGCCCGGTCGGCCTTCGCCATCGGCATTGCCAACCCAAACGCAAACTACATAGTTCGGATTAAGTCCAACTGCCCAGGCATCCCTGAAACCGAAACTGGTACCTGTTTTCCATGCCAATCGCTGCGAAGAGGAAAACTGTTCCCATAAACCTTCCTCGCCCGGCCTCATTAACTCCTCCATAGCATTAAATGCATTCCAGATAGAACCATGATCAATGGCTGAGTTTACTTCAGTCTCAAACTCATCAAAACGTTTATCCCGCTGTTCGTTCACATACAAAGGCTCATCGTAATCATGCGGATTGTACCTGCCTTTATAATCATTAAAATGGTTAAGCGTTCTGGCCATTCCCATATAAGTTCTTGCCAGGTCCCASATCGTTACCTCGCTGCCACCAAGAATAAGTGAAAGCCCATAATGATCGGCTGGTTTGTTTAGMGTAGTAAAGCCCAATTGTTTAAGCTTATCATAAAACCTTTGGTACTTATAGTTCTGCAGCATTTTAACCGCAGGGATGTTTAGAGAGCGGCTCAGCGCTCTATCGGCTTGTATGGCACCATCGTAGCCCATATCATAATTTTGGGGCGAGTAGCCGCCTATTTGGGTGGGTATGTCGGCTATTAAAGTTTTAGGAAGTATAAAGCCATCATTTAACATACTGGCGTACAGAATGGGTTTTAATGTACTTCCCGGACTCCTTGGTGCCTTAATCATATCCACATGACTTTCCAGTTCGGTGTTTTCCGGTTGGTAGATGTTGCCAACATAACTAAGTACAGTACCTTTTTTTACATCTAAAACCAATGCTGCAATGTTGTTAATGTCGTTTGCCCGATATCGGTTGTTGTAGCGCTTCAGCAAACTGCTTACCCGTAGTTGCAAATCATAATCAAGTGTAGAAGTGATCCTTGTAGATCCTGTTTTTAAGGCCGACCGCTCTGCCTTAAATCTGTTAAGTAAATGCGGTGCGTTTTGAGGCAGTTGTTGTGGCTTGCCCGGAATAGGCTCCAGCTTAGATAGATTGGCGGTTGATTGGTCTATGATTTTTAATACCGCTAATTTATCCAGCAGATCGTTCCGTTTTTTAATCAGTCGGGGAGAGTTTTTGCCAGGGTGTACCAGTGACGGGCTGTTTGGTAGCACAGCCAGTGTAGCCATCTCTCCCCAGGATAAACTTTCGGCACTGCGGCCGAAGTACCTCCATGCTGCAGCATCCAATCCAACCACGTTACTCCCAAAGGGGGCGTTGCCGGCATAGAGCTTTAAAATTTCTTTTTTTGAATAGCTGGCTTCTAGTCTGATAGCCAGGATAACCTCTATTAGCTTTTGCCAAACTGTTCTGCTTTCGCGTCTGGATAGCCTGATCACCTGCATGCTTATTGTGCTTCCGCCACTTACCACACTTTTGGCTTTAAAGTTTTGGCGCATAGCTCTTGCCATAGCAATAGGATCTACACCGGGGTGGTAATAGAAACGTTTATMTTCAAAAGCGACCAGACATTGCGCAAATTTCTCTGGTATGGTGTCGGCTACAGGGAAACGCCATTGCCCATCTTTAGCAATAGAAGCGCTTAATAAATCGCCATTTGAAGCTTCTACAACATATGAGGTAGGGCTTACAAAAAGYTTTGAAGGCAAAGAAAATAGGAATATAAGTAGTAAAATGAGGAAAACAACATCCGTCATCCAGAGCGCAGCGAAGGATCTCTTGTTGTTGCTATTCAAGAGATCTCTCCTTTGTCGAGATGACGGAAGTCCGGTTTCAGGAAGTCCTGTTTTGGTTAATTTACAACTACTCACTTACTTTATACCTACCCACTTGCTTATTTAATAACCTGCACCCATTTTCCTGCTTCTGTTGCACTTATGCTGTTGTTATACATTGCTTCGCACTGAACAGCCGATAAATAGTACCTACCAATATAAGATGCATTTAAAAGCACTTTATAAATAACCGTTTCGTTCTCACGCAGGTTAAAATAAGTAAACACACGATCATCTCTAATATCCCTGTAAGTATATGGCGATGAAGCAATGATGCTTTCATTGTCATTTACGCGGGTATTAATGATTTCCCATCCCGATGGGAAGATCTGTGTAAGTGCCATTTGCTCATAATATCCACTCTTACCAGGATTTTTAACCACAACTTCAGCATAAAAGTCTGTGCCTTGTTTCAAAGTAGTAGGATCCAACACCTTGCCATTAAGTAATTTATAGCTGATACTCATGTCTAACAGATCAGGGTTGTTCGGTTGAAAATTATTTTGTCCGGCCGAAGGTTGCCCCTGTAAAATCAAACGGGCAAACAACACCCTGTCGCTGGTATTGGTAACAGCCACATTGCCTTTAAATGCCAGTGGCGTGCTAACAATGTACTGGTTTGAATTTACATTGCCTTTTTTACCATCAATAGTGGCCTCATCTCTTAAATCAGAACCATAAGTGCCGCCTAGCTGATTGTAAGGTTTTATTTCAGTAGGTAAATCTTTTATCAGTTTATTGGCTGCATCTGCTTGTCCGGCAAGTTTATATGCGGCAGCCAAACGCCATTTTGCAGATACAGAAAGGTATTCAAATGCCCTTAATCTGTTCATTGCTGCTATCTCCGGTCTCTTGGCCAATGCAAGCACATATAACCTGTACGATTGAGAAAGATCACCACCATAAAAATTACTGCTATTTGGCGCCCAGTTATTGGCTTTTGTTTTTAAATAACGAACAAGTTCATCAATCATTCCTACTGGAAGGGTATATCCTGCATTTTGCGATTCCACAAGGAAATGCCCTGCATAATTGGTTCCCCACTCATCAGACGTACCTTCGCCCGGCCAGTAACTTAAACCACCATCAGTAGTCTGGAAGCCTTTCAACCTGTTAATACCCGCTTTTATGTTTCGCTCTGTATTTGCCTTTTGCTGTTCATTTAAAGCAGTTAATTGGTTAAGGAATAACTGAGGGAATACACCGGAAGTAGTTTGCTCTACACATCCATGCGGATATTGCATCAGGTAACTTAAGCGCTTTTTAAGATTGATAGGAGGTATAGACGAAAGCTCTATAGACCCTGAATTTGTACCAGCCATACCAATAGGCGCATAGTTTAACGACCAATTGGCACCCGGTTCAACTACTGCCGATACCACATTGGTAACAAACGGATTAGGATTACGAATGTCCATCTCTACATCATAAACAGCCTTCTCAGTACCGCTTTGTGCAATGATCTTAACCTTGGCAATACCTGTAACCTCAGGAGCCTTGATTTCGAAATATGCCATCTGTTCGCCTGGTTGTTTAAATCCAAGCTGTTGTGTTTTACTGCCAATTACCTGTAAATTCTGTGCCTGTAGTTGAACAGTTACGTTTTTAAGGTTATTTTCTGTAGCAAATACGGTTGTAGGTAAAGTAAAGCTTTCGCCCGGACCAATAACACGTGGTAAAGTAGCCAGCAGCATTAAAGGTTTTTTAACCTGTACAGATTTCTCTGCAAAGCCATAAGCACCATCTTGTCCGGCAACCACCATTGCTCTTACCGCGCCAATATATTGCGGAAGCGTAAACTTATGGGTTTTGCTTTCGCCTTTGCCCAATGCAAAAGGACCAAGATATTTTACCACAGGTACAAACCTGTTGGCTTTTGCCGGATTCAAATTCCTGTTTACACTGCCATCACCACCAATGCTTAAAATACGTTCCAGATTGCCGCCCCATGCACCAAGTACATAATCGAACAAATCCCATGTTTTAACACCCAAGCCTTCTCGGGCATAAAAAGCACTATGAGGATCAGGAGTTTTAAATCTGGTCAGGTCAAGCAAACCTTCATCTACAATGGCTATTGTATAGGTCATGGCCTTGCCATTTTGTTCCGCAACAGTAATGCTATTCTCTGTTTCAGGTTTAATCTTATCGGCCATTTTAATAACCGGTTTTAAGATCGTTTCAGGATCTTCAATARGCAATGGAATAGCTCCATACATCCTTATTGGCAAATCATTTACCGTTTGGGCATGTGGCTGAAGCAAAGTAACCACGGCAAACACATTAGGCGCCATGTTCTTTTCGGCCTTAAAGGTAAATTGTGTTTGGCCGGCTTTAGTTTCTGTCCAGAAGGTTTTTAATACCCTGCTGCCATTTTCTATAGAGATTAATGCTCTGCCGCCTTTACCTGATGGAATGGTTAATACCACATCTTCGCCAACATTGAACTTGGTTTTATTGGCAGTAAATGATAGCATAGAGGCTTCGGTAGGGTTGTTGGCCTGTTCACGTTGTGCCCAACCCGGCCAGTCAACATATACAGATTTGCCGGTTACATGGCCACCATTTACATCGCGTACCAGAATCAGATAACGACCCCATTCCGGTTCATCTATTCTTAAATTCCAGCTTCCTTTACCGTTTGATAAAGTGATGCTTTCTTTTTTAACGAGTTTATTATAAGAGTTTTGGGTAAAGTTAGCATAGGAGTTCTGGTCGTCCTGATCCCACCACCAACGCCACTGTACTTTGTATAGCTCAACCTCAACAGTTTTGCCACCTTGTACCAGTTTACCGTTCCTGTCTACATTCACAATATTAACTTTATGATCCTTGTCGGTTACCAGCATTCCGCTTAATTTCTCACCATCAGGGGTTTTAATACCGTAATAGTTGTTGTAAACATGGTAAGGGATACTAAAGTTATCGATACTGAAATTACCGCCTGCTTCAAATACCTTAGTGGTAAAGTTTGCCTTAAGCATGCCCGGAGCAGTATTGTTTTCATTTAAACTGGTATTTACAACGGCAGTTCCATTCTCATTTAGTGTGCCTTCGAATATGGTTTTTACCTGCGATTGGAACACTACTGTAGGGTTATCAAAAGTATACTCATCAAAACCCTTAAAAGTAGTTTTCATGGTATTCAGATTCACATCAACCTTGGCTTTAAGGTTTTTGCCTACAGAACCAAATAACCAGTTTGCCGAAAGCGTGGCTGATGATGCACCGCCAACACCTAAATAGGTAGCATTACCGATATTGAAATTTATCTTTAGCCTGTTAGGCATAACGGTTTCAACCTTAATGGTTTTGCTGAAAACTGCACCACCTGCTTTTACCTTGGCCAGCCAGTTTCCGGTAGGAGCAGTATTTTCTGTAGCCGTTTTAAAAGCATAGAATCCATTTAATGGTTTACCATTGATGATTCTTTTAATTAATTGTCCCTGAGGGTTATATAATTCAAAAGTGACCGGATATCCGCCTGGAAGTTTCTTTAATTTATCTTCAAGAATAAAGGATACGAATATAGAATCGCCTGGTCTCCAAACGCCGCGTTCTCCATAAATGTAACCTTTCAATCCGTTCTGCACCACATCGCCGCCAACATCAAAGCGACTTAATGGAAGCGAACTACCATCATCCATTTTCAGATAGCCACGTTCATCGCCATTTTTAGCGATCAGTAAGAAGGGTTTTCTTTTCAGATCAAAGGTAGCCATACCATCGCCATCGGTTTTAACCGTGTGGATGATCTGACGCTGGTAATCTAACAGCTCCAAAGTAACACCGCTCATTGGTTTAGCGGTAAGCAGATCTGTAGTTACAACAAGCATACTGTTGTCGTTACCACGTTTGGCAATAAGACCAATATTCGAAGCCATTACATTTCTGCTGGCCCATTTGTCATTGGTATAATAGGATGGGGTACAAGGATTGTCACGATCTTCCCATCTGTAATTATTTGGATAATAACTGTTGTAACGCTCCCAGAACTCATCGTCCTCATCAATCTTTTCACCATAACCACGATAGCCGTCTTCATCAGAAGTTTCTTCATCGTTAGTTACTTCAGCACATTTAAATACATTGTACTCATTTCTGAAACCGATGGTTATGCGGTACATGGCACCAGGTTCAGTTTTAATCAGCTTATCAAGATCTAAGGTAAAACGGTTCTTTTTATGCAGATTAAGCGCTTTATCTTCATCTAAACGAATTGTTTTTTGTATCACAGGTTTACCAACACGACGAATCTCACCTCCATCTTTATAGCTGTTGGTTTGGAAGAACTGAGGGATATTATTTTCATAGATCTTGATAACCGTAACATCAACCGCCTTTAAATTGGTTGCTTCGAAAGGCAACACCAATTTACCGGAATTTGGAAGTATGGTACCACTGCCTGCAATAACCACCGAAGGCAGTTTGTTCTCAAAAACGATATTGGCAGTTTTTCCTGCTCCAAGTTTCTTTCCGTTGATATTTTCGATGCCAGAATTTACTGTAAGAGAATAATTGCCTTCTAAAGCCAGGGCTGAGTAAACTTTTACCTGACTGCCATCGATGGTAAACCTTAAATCAGATAAACCGCTTAAAGAGATTAAACCGGCCAGATCCTGAGCTACGCCTACAGGTTCAGAAAGCTGTACTAAGGCATAATCTTCGAGGTCTTGTACTGCTTTCATGTCCAGTACTTTAAATACGCCTTTGGCAGGAACAGCAACGGTTTGTTCGCCTTTGCTGTCGGCATTAATAGCCTCACCAGACCATTTTAAAGTTAGTTTTGTATCCTGACCAGCTTTTTTAATACTATCTATGGTAAAGGCAGAAGTGTTTTTCTCTGGATTATGCTGCCATTTAACTTTTAAAGTTTGCGGAAAATTTAGTGTTAATGCTTTTTCAATCGCCTTTGGGTCTTCCTGATCGGAGGTCGTAATCTCTCCCTTAAGCTTCATATAATCAAGAGAAGTGTTGTTTTGCGACACCAACCCATCCTGAGTTAAATTCATGCCGGGTTTGATCACTCTAAATCCGAACTCAAATTCTTCAAGGTCCTTTTCTGTTTCAGTAACCTTGCTCAAATCGAGATTGGCCTCATAGGTTTCGCCTGATTTTAAAGGCTCATCAGGTCTGAATTCGACTGTTTGCGCATCGATCCAGTAAGCTTTTCCTTTTACAGAAGGAGAGAAGCTAAACAAATCACGGGTGTCGGCAACGCCAACATCACTCATTGTTTTTACTTCACTGGCCAGATGCACCCTTATAAAACTCTTTTTAGAGATGGTTCCGGAAGTGTAAGCTTCTATATATTTAGAATATTTTTGGTTGTAGTCCTTAGGCTTTTCTTTTTTAAAGAGAAAAAAAGATGCAATTCCAGCTAGCAGAAAAGCAGTAATGCCAATAACCAGGGGTTTTTTATTCCTTTGGAAAAAGGAAGAGCGAGATGATTCCATAACACAGATATTTCATAATAAGATGTGTACGAAAATCAACAAAAATCATCGGAAACGAAAATAATTGTTATCCACAAGAGAAAAATGTTGTGGGAATACTTGCAGGTGGCTATTTAATCATTACGCCCGGCATATTAACTAGGGGAACACGGATTAGGTTTTCATCTACAATACTTTCTGGAAGGAAAATAAACTTTTTATCGTAGATGACCCCGTTGATGTAATAGCTTAACCAGTACTCATTTGTTAAGCCAAATACTTCGGTATCAATAGCTTCTACGCCGGCGAAAGACTTCGCTTTAATATCGCCCAGGAAGTGTCTTAATACCGATGTTTTTACCATTTTACCGTCTTTTTCTCCATAACCCTTAGAGCTGATTAATACGTTGTCAAGCGGGATATCTTTAAGATTGATCAGGTAAACGGTCCAGTTTTTTACTTCCGGGCTTTCGTTTTTTAGCACTACGGCCATTGCAACATCTTCAACTATATTTTCAGGAAGGTCTTTTTTCATGTTAAATTATGCAAATCGTCATCTCGAACATCGTGAGAGATCTCTTGAACTATATCTGAACAAGAGATCTCTCACGATGTTCGAGATGACGGGTGTATTAATTATGACAGGCGTACACCTACTTCTTCGCTACTGCTTTCTTTTTTGCAGGTGCTTTAGTTGCTGTTTTCTTTGCAGTGGTACCAGTTTTCTTTGCTGCAGCTTTCTTTGCTGCAGCTTTCTTGGTTTTAGGTTCAAAAGCATTAGGCACTTGCTCAACTATCAATTTTTTAACCTCATCTAAAGAAACTACTTCTAATTCCTCCTGAGTATATTTATCATTAGTAGCCGGGTTTTTACGCAGCTTAAGCATTTCTTTGCCGAAACGGATAAAAGGGCCCCATCTGCCATTTTCTATCGCAATTTTTTCTTCARCCCATTGCTGAATAAATCTATTTGCTTCTTTTTCTAACTTTTTACCAATCAGTTCTTCAATGTCCGACTGTTTAAGGTTATCAAAATTATAAGCCTTAGGAACATTGATAAACAAATCATTCCATTTAATAAACGGACCGAATCTGCCTTTTCCTTTAGTAACTGGTAAGCTCTGGTAATGAGCAACAGGAGCATCGGCAGTAATTTTTTCGCCAATAATCTCTATTGCGCGATCTCTATCTATCGATAAAGGGTCCTCATTTTTAGGAACAGAGATGTAAGCATCGCCCCATTTAACATAYGGACCAAAACGACCTACACCAACAGAAACCTCTTTACCTTCATAATCTTCAAGCTGAAAAGGCAATTTAAATTGCTCCAGAGCACTTTCTAAAGTAACAGTTGCTACAGATTGCGATTTAGATAAGCTCGCATAACGAGGTTTTTCTTCGTCGTCATTCTGACCAATTTGAACCAGCGGGCCAAATTTACCAACTTTAGCATATACATTTTTACCACTTACCGGATCAATACCCAATAAACGTTCACCATTAGCTCTGTCGGCTGTTTCTAAAGTAGTTTCAACCTCAATATGAAAAGGAGTATAGAAGGAGTGAAGCATTTTTGTCCATTCCTGTAAACCCTGTGCAATCTCATCAAATTCCTTTTCTACATTCGCAGTAAAGTTAAAATCTACGATTCCTTTAAAATGTTCAACCAGGAAGTCATTCACAACTTCGCCTATATCTGTAGGGAATAATTTACCTTTTTCGGCACCTGTTATTTCCGTTTTAATTAGCTTTTTAACAGAACCATTGTTTAAAACAATAGAACTAAATGAACGCTGACGGCCATCACGATCTTCCTTAACCACATAACCACGGTTTTGGATGGTTGAAATAGTTGGCGCATAAGTAGATGGTCTGCCGATACCAAGCTCTTCCAGTTTTTTAACCAAACTAGCCTCAGTATATCTTGCCGGTGGTCTGGAGAAACGCTCAGTTGCATTCATCTCTTTTAAAGTCAGTTCCTGACCTCTTACCAATGGTGGCAACATGCTGTTACCTTCTGAATCTTCAACATCCTCATCATCGCTTGATTCAAGATAAACCTTTAAGAAACCATCAAATTTCAAAACCTCACCCTCTGCAATCAAATTCTCTTTACGAGTGCTGATGCCGATCTGAGCTGTTGTTTTTTCAAACAAAGCCTCACTCATTTGTGAAGCAATGGCGCGTTTCCAAATCAACTCATATAAACGTTGTTCAGAGCTGTCGCCTGGTACAGTATGGTGATTAAAATAAGTAGGGCGGATGGCCTCGTGAGCCTCTTGTGCACCTGCAGATTTAGTTTTATATACTCGTAAGTGATGATATTTATCGCCATAGGCAGATTTTATTTCACTTGCAGCAGCTTGTAATGCGGTTTCCGATAAGTTCACTGAATCGGTACGCATATAAGTAATGCGTCCACTTTCATACAGCCTCTGAGCGATCTGCATTGTTCTTGAAACGGAGTAACCCAGTTTGCGGGAAGCCTCCTGCTGCAAGGTAGAAGTGGTAAACGGAGCTGCAGGATTACGCTTTGCAGGTTTTGTCTCCAAACTATCAACCGAAAAACCAGCATTGATACAGTCTGTTAAAAACTGTTCTGCATCTGATTCTTTCTCAAAACGCTGAGGTAGTTCTGCTTTTACAATTTCCTTACCTTTTCCGGTTGAAAACTGTGCTGTTATTTTAAATGCTGCTGAAGCATTAAATTTATTTACTTCTCGTTCTCTGTCTACAATTAAACGAACCGCTACCGATTGTACACGACCTGCAGAAAGTGATGGCTTGATTTTTTTCCATAATACCGGAGAAAGTTCAAAACCCACCAATCTGTCGAGCACACGACGAGCTTGTTGTGCATGAACAAGGTTATAATCAATTGTACGTGGAGTTTCTATAGCCTTTAATATAGCAGGCTTAGTGATTTCGTGAAAAACTATACGTTTTGTTTTGGCTTCTTTAAGTCCTAAAGTTTCGAATAAGTGCCATGAAATTGCTTCTCCCTCGCGGTCCTCATCGGATGCTAGCCATACCATTTCGGCTTCCTTAGCTAGTTTTCTTAATTCGGCAACAACTTGCTTTTTATCAGAAGGAACTTCATAGGTCTGAGCAAAATTATTAGAGATATCAATCCCCATATCCCCTTTAATTAAGTCACGAATATGACCGTAACTAGATTTAACAAGGAAATCTTTGCCCAAATACCCTTCAATGGTTTTCGCTTTCGCAGGTGACTCAACTATTAGTAAATTCTTCGCCATTCAGAACGTTTTTCTGCAAATAAAGCTATAAATAAGCCTAATTTCAAAATCCGATCTAATTTTTCTAACAAATTTATTTAAAAATGACCTGTTTTACCTGATAATGAGCAATGGCCGGAATGCTGCTTTTAGGGCATTAAATTAATTCGACCGAGATAAAAGCTGTTTGAAACATTTTACTTAAATAATATAATTATCTATTTTTTTTGTGCTTAACTTCGTGAGTATAAAAAAACTTAAAACCATGAATACAATACTCATCCTGTTAAGCCTTTTATTTACGCCTCCAACTAAAAGCGTTTATGATTTTTCTTTTAAAACCATTGATGGCAAGGAAATTAAGCTTTCGAAATTTAAGGGCAAAAAAATCCTTATTGTAAATACAGCTTCGAAGTGCGGATTTACGCCTCAGTATGAAGATCTTGAAAAACTACAAAAACAATATGGTAAAAATGTAGTTTTAATAGGTTTCCCGGCTGGCAATTTTGGCGGTCAGGAATTGGCTACAAATAGCGAAATCAAAGAATTTTGTACAGGAAAATATAATGTTACTTTCTTGTTGTCGGAAAAAAGCAGTGTTAAAGGAGATGACATCAGTCCTTTATTTAAATATTTAACCAGTCAGGAAAATCCTGATTTTACAGGTGATATTCAATGGAACTTTGAAAAATTCCTGATTAATGAAAAAGGTCAGTTGGTACACCGCTTCCGCTCTAAAGTTAAACCTTTAGATGAAGCGATTACAAAGAATTTGTAGGGTAGGAACCCATCATCTGCCCCTCGTCATCCTGAATTTATTTCAGGATCTCGTTTAAGCAGGTTTTTAATGTCATGTCCGGGATCCTGAAATAATTTCAGGATGACGAGAGACGCGTAAAACGAATCAGATAAACACAGCCTGTATTAAACCATGATACGGGCTGTATTATTTAACACTATTATCACTATATTTTTACACCATATTCTAATGTTTGCCGTACTTTTGTACCAAAATAAGTATGGATCATATCAAATCATTCCGGAATTATTTAGCGCTATCAGTTGCCCTTTTAGTGGCTTCCTGCTCATCAGGATACAAACTGGTAAAGACCAATCGTGCAGAATACAATGTTAATAAGGAGCTTGCGGTAGACAGCTCTATTATAAAAACCTATTTGCCCTATAAAGTTCAACTTGAGGCTGAAATGAATAAAGTAATTGGTCATTCTGCAGCGCAGATGTCTAAAAAAAGCAGCGACACCTTACCTGAAAGCTTGCTTAGCAATTTCTTTTCTGATGCTGTTTTGGAACAGGCCCTTAAATATGATCAGAATATTGATTTTGCATTGCCATCCACAAAAGGAGGTTTAAGGGTAGATTTTCCTAAAGGCAACGTTACTGTTTCTAATGTGTTTGAGCTGATGCCTTTTGAAAATCAACTCATGATTTTTACACTAAAAGGTACTGATGTTAAACAGATCCTGGACTTTATTGCTTCTACCAACGGACAGCCTGTGGCCCGTT
Source organism: Pedobacter sp. 05L430 (assembly GCF_056397585.1). Lineage (NCBI taxonomy): Bacteria > Pseudomonadati > Bacteroidota > Sphingobacteriia > Sphingobacteriales > Sphingobacteriaceae > Pedobacter > Pedobacter sp. 05L430. Next base: position 13,511 of record NZ_JBFTNT010000099.1, read on the forward strand.
TACAAATAAAAATAGTAGATAAGAAACCTGTAGATGTACTTGTAAACGGTAAACCTTTTGATGTAAACAAAACCTACCGAGTACTTACATCTGATTATATTGGTGGGGGTGGCGACAATGTTCCTGCTTTTAAAAATGCGACAGATACAAAGGTTATAGGTCTTAAAGTACGCGATGCACTGATGAATTACGTTAAAGAAGCTGAGGCCGCTGGCAAAACAATTAATCCAAAATTAGATGGAAGAATTACTAAAAACTAACCGCAGAGATTTTCTAAGAACCGGTGGTATTGCTGCAGCGGCTCTGGCCTTAAACTTAAATGCGTTTGAAGCTGAGGCTGCAGGAGGGGTAACAAAGCTTACCATTTTGCATACTAACGATGTTCATAGCAGGGTAGAACCTTTTCCTATTGATGGATCTAAATATGAAGGTTTGGGTGGTACTGCCCGGCGATCGGCCCTGATCAAAAGGATAAGAAGTGAAGAGAAAAACGTGTTGTTGTTTGATGCCGGTGATATTTTTCAAGGTACGCCATACTTCAACAAATTTGGCGGTGAGCTTGAAATTAAGCTGATGACCGCAATGGGTTATGATGCGGTAACCATGGGTAACCATGATTTTGACAATGGTATGGAGGGGTTTTATAAGCAACTTCCTCATGCCAACTTTCCTATTCTCAGCAGTAATTACGACTTCTCTAATACAATACTAAATAAATCGATCCTTCCGTATAAGGTATTTAAGAAGGATGGACTAAAGATCGGTGTTTTTGGAGTTGGGATAGAATTGCATGGTCTGGTTGAAGGTAAAAACTATGGTGATACAGTTTACTTAGATCCAGTTGCAAAGGCTAATGAAATAGCTGATGTATTAAAGAATGACTTTAAGTGTGATCTGGTAATTTGCTTGTCTCATTTGGGTTACAAGTATAATACTGATAAAGTATCCGATCAGATTTTAGCGAAAAACAATAAGAGTATCGACCTGATAATTGGTGGGCATACGCATACTTTTATGGATCAGCCAGAAGATGTGCAGAATTTAAGCGGGGCAATAACTACTATAAATCAGGTTGGTTTTGCTGGTATTAACCTGGGTAGGGTTGATTATTATTTTGAAAGATATAAAGGTAAAAAGTTAAAAAAGGCTTCACCTTATCTGATTTCAAATAAATTGGAAGCTTAGCATCTATTTGTATATTTACGATCTGTTTTTTTTCTAAAGAGAAATCATATTCCTCTGGTAGTTTAATGTGTATCTATTTTTTTACTGATATTTACGCTATTTTTAATTTTTTCTGTAAAAATGGCGTTAAAATTGAGGACGAGAATACACACACAAATTTGAACCAAATGAAAAAAGCAATTCTATTTATGGTAGTCGTTGTCACGTTTGCCTCGTGCAAGAAAAAATCTGAAGAAATCATAATTGAAGAGAAATTATCACCAGATATTGAACTGGTAGTTAACGGAGCAACTGAAGAGACTCAACCCTTATATCAGCCATCTGAAACCTATAATTTTTTAGGATTTGGATATGATGCTACAGATAAGTTCAATAACCAGGCTTCTATAAGAGCAAGCGTAGTTGATGTTGAAGCTTATACTGCTGCTGAATTTTCTAAAATTAACATAGATAGAGCCGGAGAGGGTTCATGGAAAACTATCGAAGCGGATAATGCAGTAGATTTATCAGAAAGATTTTCCAATTCGTTTCAAGACACTCAAGGTTTGAGACTCTTTGGAAACACCGTAGAAAATACATTCCCTGGAACCTTTGTTACTGATAAAAAGTATGTTTATGGACATTATTGCCTTTACTGGATTTTTAAAAGATGCAAGTTTCATGATTGGCAGTCCTTAAATAATTCTTTAACATCTGGTTTTAAGAGAGATATTACTTTATTAAGTGCTCAGGAGCTTGTTCATAAATATGGAACTCATGTTCTGAAAGGGGTGAGAATGGGTGCTAAATTAGACGTCTTTTATCAGGCAGAAGCTAAGGGGGAAAATAGACAATCTATCATTAAGGAGGGATTACGTTATGCTGTGAAACGGACATTTGGTTTACCAACTGGCGGTTTGGATGATGTGAATTTACGGAACTTAAATGCAAATTCTTCGGCCCAGATCTACTTTAGCTCTACTGGCGGCGATATGAGCAAATTGAAAATCGAAACTATAAATAATAGGCAAATAGTGAATATTACAAACTGGCTTTCGGCTAATACAGAAGATAATGCACAGTTTATTTTTGCTTATGACAATGGTTTGGTACCGCTTGATAGCTTTATTGATGATAGCGTAAAAAAAGCTGAGGTAAAATCTTATCTCGAACAATATTTTGCCTCTAAAGCGGCTAAATTGACAAATTAAATTTAAGGTACTGAATCATGACGGTCTGCATCGTCATCTCGACGATAGGAGAGATCTCTTGGTTATGCAATTTGTAGCTGCTTTGTAGTCAAGAGGTCTCTCGTTGCCTCGRGATGACGACCTTTATGTCTTTTAACAAAGGAAACCGCCGCCTAACAGATCGTTTCCTTCATAGAAAACTGCTGATTGGCCGGGTGCAATTGCTGATACATTATGATCAAATACTACGCGCATTTTGTCTTTTTCCTGAACAATAGTGCTTAACATACCTGCATCTTTATATCGGATTTTAGTAACCACGTTATCCATTGGCTCTAAAATACTTCCGTATTTTACCAGGTTAACGTTGCGTACAAGGGCCTCGTTTCTTTCCAGATCTTCGGCTCTTCCAAGTACTACTGTATTACTTTCAGGCATGATTTGGGTTACAAACATTGGTTCGCCGAACGCAATTCCAAGTCCTTTACGTTGGCCAATGGTGTAAAAAGGGTAGCCTTTATGCTGACCAACTACCATTCCGTCTTTAGTGATGAAGTTACCACCAGCAACTCTGTCTTCTAAATCTTCAACTTTATGTTTTAAGAAAGCACGGTAATCATTGTCAGGTACAAAACAGATTTCGTAGCTTTCACTTTTCTTAGCAAGTTCTTCCTGTCCCATATCTAAAGCCATTTGTCTGATATCAGATTTGGCAAATGAACCTAAAGGGAATTGTGTACGTGCAAGGTTTTCCTGAGAAACTCCCCACAGTACATATGATTGGTCTTTGTTTTCGTCTTTTCCTTTAGAGATTACATAACGACCGCTATCTTGTTGTCGGATGTTCGCGTAATGTCCGGTTGCAATAAATTCGCAATCCAGTTTGTTGGCACGTTTTAATAGTGCTTCCCATTTGATATGGGTGTTGCACAATACACATGGGTTTGGAGTGCGGCCGGCAAGGTATTCATCAACAAAGTTGTCGATTACAAAATCTCCAAACTCGTCGCGAATATCAAGGATGTAATGTGGGAAGCCATAGTTTACGGCAAGCGTTCGGGCATCGTTTATGCTATCCAAACTGCAGCAACCTGTTTCCTTACTGCTGCTGCCTGATGTGGCATAGTCCCATGTTTTCATGGTAAGCCCAATAACTTCATAACCTTGCTCGTGTAGCATTACTGCGGCTACTGAACTGTCGACACCGCCACTCATGGCGACTAATATTCTTCCTTTTTTACTCATTTTATTTAATACTGCCTCGGGTTCAAAGCCCGGTGATTAGAAATAAGATGCAAAAGTAAGTGATTTTAATGGGAATTTTTTAATTGAGACGTCAATAGGTTGTCAAAGTAAAATTAAGTGATCGGTTTTCGGGCTGGAACAAATTGCGCTGAAGGGCGCAAATGGTTCCGATGCCCTCTTCCCGACACTGAATTTTAGCCGAATTGGGAGGAGAGGAAGGGAGGTTTAGTTAGGAAGAGAGTTAAGGGGTGATAGGTATGGATGGTAGATGGTTAAAGCATAGTGAGAAATATTTTGATCAAACGTTATAGCAAGACTGAAAAAGCTGTTTTTTGTATGATTTTTTTATACCTTAGACAATCATAAAAAAATAGAACTAAAGTTAAATATGAAAAAAATCCTCCTG
>NZ_JBFTNT010000100.1:0-13739 GCF_056397585.1 Pedobacter sp. 05L430
TCAGAAACACAATAACTTTTTTTGTAATCAAGATGCTTCCTTATGGGATTACCGGTATATTTTTCAAGACGGCCGAGGATCAATTCAAAGTATTTCTCCCTTAAAATTTCTCCATCTTCCAATCCGGGCGCAAGGGGCATCAGTATGAACAAATTTTCATGTCCCTCTGGCGCCAGTCCGGTTTCTGTTTTTGAAGGGCAACAAACATAAAAAAGAGGTTTTGAAGGCCATGCAGGTTGTTTATAGATTTCTAAAGCATGCTGTTTCAGGTCCTGATCAAAAAATAAAGTATGGTGCTTTAATTTATCTATCCGGCGATTTACACCTATATAAAATATCAGGCATGAGGGGGCTAGAACACGTTTATCCCAATATGCGTTACTGTAATTCCGGTATTGGTTACCAAGGAGCTTTTCTTCGATATGATGATAATCGGCTGCGGCAATAATACCGTCATACGGCTTTCTTTCATTTTTAAGACCTATTTCACTAACCAATCTGTTGTGAATAGTGAAATCGATTATTGGTTTATCGAAATAAAAATTAACACCCTGCCTTTCAGCCACAGTTTTCATCGCCTTTATAACACTGGAAAAACCTCCCTTAGGGTACCATGTCCCCAATTTTAGACCTGCATAGTTCATCAGGCTATACAGCGCCGGGGTATCCTGCGGCATTGCACCTAAAAAAAGTACGGGAAACTCCATCAAGGCAACCAGTTTAGGGTGCTTAAAAAACTTTTTTACATGTTTACTGAAGGAAGTAAACACCTGAAGCTTAAACACTCCTTTCATCAGGTCAACATCCGCAAATTCGGTTAAGGATAAACCTGGTTTATATACTAGTTTTTCCATTCCTACCTTGTATTTAAATTCTGCTTCTTTTAAAAACTGATCCAGCCTTAGGGCACTACCAGACTCAATTGACTCAAACAAATTCCTTATACCTTGGTAATCCGAAGGAACATCTAGCACCTCATTTTCGCTATAAACGATAGAAAAACCAGGGTCAAGGGCTTCGAGCTCATAAAAATCGCCGGATGTATAGCCAAAATCATTAAAAAACCGTTCAAATACATCGGGCATCCAATACCAGCTTGGCCCCATATCAAATAAATAACCATTCTCAGTAATCAACTGCCTGGCGCGCCCTCCTAACTGTTGGTTCTTTTCATAAACATCGACATGATATCCAGCCTTGCCCATATAAGCCGCGGCACTTAAACCTGCAAAGCCTGAGCCTATAACAGCAATTCTGGAAATATGACCATTCGGTTTAGCTGCCATGTTTTATAGTTTTAATTGTTTCCTCGAATGCTTCTATTGATTGAAGAGCGCTAACATTCCCCTTCAGCGCTAATTCAGGAATAAGCTTATTGTTTCCAGCGATATATATTTTGGTTTGTTGAAAGTGTTCGGCCAGCTGATTTAGGTACTGGTTTGCGTTAGCAACGGGTCTCGATCGTACCAAAAAAAGCAGCATATGATCAATCCTATTGTGAAGCATTGCATCTATAAGAGATTCAAACGGAACTCTTCCACCAAGAAAGATCACCTTTTGACCGTAACTTCTAAGCATATAATTCGCAAACAGCAAACCAATGTCATGGTCTTCATCCTCAGGTAAAAATAATAGCCAGGTAGATTTTGTTTTAGACTTTAATGGAATCTGATTAATAGCAGCAAATATTTTCTGCCTGATAATATTGGATAAAAAATGTTCCTGAGCCGGACAAATGTTGTCCCTGCGCCACATCAGTCCGAGTCTGACCAATAATGGATAGATAACATTCTTGTAAGCAAATGGTAAACCGAAATCGGCAATACATTTTGAGATTAACTCATCAAATTCCCTTTCGTTGTATGCAAGTCCAAACCCAAGCAACTGTGATATATAGAATTCGCAATTTGCATCTGGGGAAACAGTGCTGTCGATTTCCTTTTTTAACAAGTTGTCGATTTCCTGCTCGGAAAGTGCACATACCTGAGATATTTTTAAACCAGACTGGCTAAGACTCACGATGTTTAATAATTTACGAAGTTGATGATCATCATAAAACCGTGTATTTCCAGCCGAACGCATCGGGGTAAGTGCCTTGTATCTACGTTCCCATATTCTAATGGTATGGGTCTGTACACCAGAAAGTTGTTCGAGCTCAGATATAGAATACATTTTACGTTGTCTAAATAAATTTTAAATTATCTAGACAAACATACTAAAAGTTATGATAGTTTTAACACAGTTTATTTTATGATTTTGATATGAATAAAAGAACATGCATTTTTATTTATATGAAACCTAAACCATTAATTCTTCTTTTCTGCTTGATATTGTCCTTCTTCCCGTTTTTAACATCTGCCAGGGATGTTCTGCAGCCAAATTCATTAACCTGTGAATACGCGAGTAATCCGCTGGGTATTACATCCCAAACGCCTAAATTAAGCTGGTTCATCGCCTCATCACTCAGAAATACACAGCAAGCCGCATGGCAGGTACTCGTTGCAGATAACCTGACTGATTTGAGTAAAAATATTGGTAACATCTGGAATTCTAAAAAGATAAACTCCAATCAGTCCATACAGGTCCCTTACAAGGGAAGGCATTTACTGTCTGCAAAAACCTATTATTGGAAAGTTAAGATATGGGACAATCATGGAAATATATCGTCATGGAGCAAGACAGCGATGTGGCGAATGGGCTTATTGAACAGCGGCGACTGGCTTGGGGCAAAATGGATTGCTTATGAAGAATTACCCGCCGCTGAACGTATTGTACCGGCAATACACTTACGGGGTGATTTTGCTCCACAAAATGACATCCTCCCACTCTTTAGAAGAGATTTTTCAATAAAAAGAAAACTTAAAAACGCAACAGCATTTATCTCAGGATTGGGTCATTTCGATCTTAGCATTAATGGTTCAAAAGTAGGTGACCATATTTTGGATGCCGGGTGGACGCAATATGATAAACATGCTTTATATGTAACGTTTGACATAACAGATCAGCTCAAAAAAGGCGATAATACTATAGGTGTTATACTTGGTAATGGTTTTTATTTTATACCAAGAGATGATCGATACAGAAAACTAACGGGCGCTTATGGATTCCCAAAATTAATTTGCAGGGTTTTATTGGAGTATAGTGATGGCAGTACCGAAAATATTATCAGTGATGAGCAATGGAAAACTTCTCCATCACCAATAACCACTACCAGTATTTATGGTGGCGAGGATTACAATGCAACGCTTGAACAGAATAACTGGGATAAGCCAGGATTTGATGATTCGAAATGGAGAAAGGCCGTTATTGTAACTGGCTCTCCTGTTTTAAACTCGCAAACGGCAGAACCTGTAAGGCTATTTGAAACCTTTACTCCTGTTAAAATATCGAGCCCTAAGCCAGGCATATGGGTTTACGACATGGGTCAGAATGCTTCCGCAATCCCGGCAATAGAGACAAATGGCAAAAAGGGTGCGGTAGTACGGATTACTCCTGCAGAACTGTTAAATCCAGATGGAACTGTTAACCAATCTGCATCCGGTGTGCCGCATTATTACGATTATACTTTGAAAGGAGAAGGTAACGAGAAATGGCAGCCACGCTTTACTTACTATGGCTTTAGATATTTGCAGGTTGAAGGGGCCGTTCCTGAAAAAGAAGAAAACCCAAACAATTTACCTGTATTAACCTCTTTAAAAAGCCTACACCTTAGAAATGCTGCAGAAAATATTGGCAGTTTCAATTCATCAAATGAATTGTTTAACAAGACTTTTAAGTTAATAGACTGGGCAATTAAAAGTAATATGGTGAGCGTTTTTACCGATTGTCCGCACCGGGAAAAACTAGGCTGGTTGGAAGAGGCTCACCTTATGGGTGGATCGGTACAGTACAACTATAACGTAGCATCTCTGTGCAGAAAGATAATCAGAGATATGATGGCGGCACAAACAGCTGACGGATTGATTCCGGATATTGCACCTGAGTACACACATTTTGATGGTGGCTTCCGTGACTCTCCTGAATGGGGAAGCAGCGGGGTGATCTTACCCTGGTATGTTTACAAATGGTATGGCGATAAGGATGCGCTTGAAGAAAGCTATCCGATGATGCAGAAATACATTGCTTATCTGGGTACCAAAGCGACTAACCATATGCTTGATCATGGTTTGGGCGACTGGTTTGATATTGGGCCTAATTCGCCGGGTGAGGCGCAGCTTACTCCAAAGAAATTTACGGCTACCGCTATTTATTATTACGACATTGAAATTATTAGTAAAGTTGCCGCGCTGCTCGGTAAAACAGAAGATTCCAGGAAATATAGCGATTTGGCTTTAGCGGTTAAAAATGCCTTTAACACTACTTTCTTTAACAAAGAAACCAAACAATATTCAACCGGCAGTCAGACTGCCTATGCGATGGCAGCTTATATGAATTTAGTTGAACCTGAATATAAGGAAGCAATTATAGCTAATCTGGTGAAGGAGATTAAAGGAAGAAAAAACAGCCTTACTGCCGGCGATATTGGCTACCGCTATGTACTTAAGGTGTTGGACGATGCCGGTCGTTCGGATGTAATTTACGATATGAACAGCAAATCTGACGTACCAGGCTATGGCTGGCAGCTGGAACATGGTGCAACGGCGCTAACCGAATCTTGGCAGGCTTATGGTTTTGTATCTAACAATCATTTTATGCTGGGTCATTTGATGGAATGGTTGTACAGTGGCCTGGGTGGGATAAAAGCTTCTGCTGATGCAATAGCTTATAATAAACTGGAAATAAAACCTGAACAGGTTGGTAATATTACCCATGCAAGAGCCAGCTATAAAACCCCTTACGGAAACATTGTTTCTGATTGGAATAAAACTGAGAACAACTTTGAACTGAAGGTTGAGGTGCCTGTAAACTCCAAAGCCACAATCTATATACCTGCATCAGAAAATACAAAGATCTACGAAGGAGAAATGCTTATAAAAAACAATAAGGAAGTTGTATTTAAGGGCATTAAAAAGGGTTTCGCTTTACTAGAAATTGGTTCTGGTAATTATGTTTTTAAGGCTGCAGATTAGCTTTGACATTATCTAAGATCTACCCCATGGTCGTTTGGAAAATCTTCGCCACTCCAAATCTTTTGAGCACTCCATTTTTCTGGTAGATTTGCCCAGAAGGGATCTGTTGAAGGTAAGCCAAGCGGCAGGAATATACTGGTGCTCAAATAAGGACTTCCCTGATTGTTGTAAGTGTCTGCTATAGCCGGTTGCTGACCATAAACGCCAAGAGAAAGCCATCCATTTTTATAAGTGGATGGGCTTTCTAATGTTTTTTTAATTACAGCAGTAAGTGCACAACGTACCTGAGCAGCCGTTAGTTGCTTTGGCAGTGCTTTACGCCATGCCATATCGGCCAGGTGATGAAATGCTGCTCCACGATAAATGAGAGATCGACCGGTTGCGGGATAGGTTCCATCCGTATTAATCATCCTTTCCTGAATTACCGCAAAGCGTTCATTACGTTTCTTTATTTTTTCGGATAATGCGTTATACCCATTGGTCTTTTTATTGACAGTTTCAGTTATTGCTGCCAGATAAGGGTGAATTACAAAGCTATTATAGTAGTCGAATGCAAAGACGGGTCCATCAGAATAAAGCCCATCTCCAACATACCATTGTTCTAGCTGTTGCATGGCATAATCGACCCTCATTGGATCCCACTGGAACCCGTACTTACACAAAAATGCCTCGTTCATTGCCGAAAAAAGCAACCAGTTTGAAAAACCAGGTTTAAATTTCCTGGTGGTTTTTATAGAGCTCACCAGTCGGTCTTTTTCCTGTTTACCAAGATTTTCCCAAAGCCAGGGAGCCCTTATAAAAGCAAAAGACAAAAATGAGGCATCTACCAATTGCTGACCTGCCAAATCAAAGCGCATAAAGTCCTTTTTATTCGAATCTAGCGCATTAGCAAGTCCTTTCAACACCATATTACGGTACTGCTGGCGCAAATCCTTTTCCGCAGCATCACCATCCTCTAATTGCAACCAAGGCGCGATGCCACTCAAAACCCTGCCTAAAACTTCAAGATATTGCACTTGTATTCGTTGTGCCTTATTATCGGTGGTATTAGAGGTTACCTGTGGCATTTTTATCCTCAGACTATCGTTAGAGAGGTCGTATAGCACGGGTCTTACCATCTTATCCATTTGTTGCAGCCAAAAGGCCCTATCGCTGACCATCTGCTTTTTAACCTTTTTCTGAGCAAAACATACGCTAGTAGCCAGCAACAAAAAACACAATGTAAAACCTTTTCTGTTTAACGCAACCTTCATTTAATGATTTGATTAATTATCCATGGAAAATTAGGAAAATTATTTTTGCTTTGGCGGCAAAGGAACATCTTCTGTGAAAGGAACTTGTTTTCTAAGCATTTTACCGGCGTATCCTGAAAGATATAAGTAGTAATCAGAAGGAATATCTTCTTCAAATTTCACAAAAGTGCTTGCGCCAACGGGTGGGTTTTTAGATATTTTAAAAATAGCGGTTCCCTCGTCTACCTCATCAAACATGGCTACATAAAGCATCTCTGCGCCGTTTTTTACGGCCGTAGAGAGCTGTTTCCAAAAGAACTTGCCCCTGTTTCTTGGAATTTGGTTAGACGGCGATTTTGGATTCATATTGTGCCAGCTAAAGCCCGGAAAAACAACTCCAACATAATCGAGCTTATTTCGCTTACACCAGGCGATGTCTCCTTTTTGAACCTCTGCGTATTTATTATATGCAGTTTCATTGCCATATCTGCCAATGGTCCATGGATGAATGATATCTGCTTTTTTTATGATCTCATGAAGCAATGGGTTCTTTTCTGTATCGTTTCCAAATTCACGCCAGTAAGTGGGTACGCCTAACATTACTGAACAGCCGCCATAAACCGGATCATTCTTTAAAAAATCGACCATTTTAGCAACATCCTTTAGGGTATACTTCCGGTTATCTCCAAATCCAACTCCCCACAAAACCACAAGAGGTTTTCCGTTGTGGTATAAATAGGTTTGATTGTTTCCCTGGCTGGTTATTTTCATACTGTCGACCAGGTTTTTCCAATCGTTAATGAGCACCGGCACGTCAACTCTGTCTGTGGTACCCGACAGATCGTACATAACAGAGATTGCCCTTCCATATTTTTGTGAGGACTTTAGTGCATTTCCAAGCACTGTATTGAAATGATTGCGACCAGACTTTCCCTTGATCTCTGCTACAAAGCGCTGCATAAATACGCCGTCTAGTCCGTAATCTTTCATCCATTTAAAATGAATTTCGACAGTTGATGCATCGTGGGCGCTTGGCAGATAAGCTGCACTGCCATCAGCATGTACAAAAGATGTTTGATATACCTTTTTTAGCTCACTTGTTTCGGGCCATAAATCGACATTTGTACTTCCAGGTTCGAATTTTCCTTTAGATTGGTAGTGATACCAGCCTCGGCCAGCACCATCTTCGGCTGCGTTATGCCAGCCCTGATAGCCAGCCATAATTAAACCCTTATAGCTTTTAAACCGCGATGTTTTACTGTGTTTACTTTGTGCAAATACACTGTTTGCACAAAGTAACACAATCAGTAAAACTGTATGTTTTATATTCATAAAATTTAAAAATCAGAGTATTCAGTTGGAACGATGAATTGAGTATCGTTTCTTGAAACATTATTCTGATATTCAGGTAAAGCTGATACGCGTTTCCATTTCGGATCGGCACCAAAAACTTTCCAATGTTCGTCTCTCGATTTTTTATCACTGTAAGTGGTTAAATACATTAGGTTTGGCATACGGCTACCAGCTAATACTTCACCGTAGAATACGGCCTGGCTACCTATACGATCAAATATTTCAACTTCTTCATTGTTAAACATTTGAACTTTATTGACATGCTGCTTTTCGGAAGCACTTTCGTAGCTACGTAATTCATATATACGCTCGCTTTTGGCATTACTGAATACGGGTTTCTTTAATGTTGGCATTCCTGTAAATGCCTCTAAAATGATGTTTTCCTTTCTTACAAAAGCGGCATCATTGTAAGCTGCGTTTACATAATCAGCTCCCTTAATTGCCAGTTCTTTATCCTTTAAAAGCAATTGGGATACCTCGCTAAACTGTTTTAGTGATTGAAAAGCAAGAAATACATAGATCTTTTTATCGCTAGCCGTGTCTATATCCGCAGCTTTAAATACGCCTACTGTTTTAACACCTAGTCGGTGTGCAGCTGGCACATAAGCTTCTGAAAGGTATTTATCAACCCTTTCTTCCTGAGCTTTGCTTTTAAGGTGATATACCGTTATTTGATAAAATTGTTTTGGRGGGGCAGCGGCAATCGATTGCAATGTGCTGCCAATGATAAAGATAATAACGGCCATACAGCAGTTAAACAAAGTTTTTGATTTCATGTGTTTAGTTTATTTTAAGTACTAAAACTAGATAATTTCCTGCGACTTAAAGAAATAACAACAAATTCGTTGCGTAAAACTGTTCTTTTCTAATCTATCTCCAGAATGGTTTTAGCCAGATTGATCATGCGTTCGGTTCCTGTGTACTTTCCATGTTCGTCAGAAAGCTTTACAACCTCAGTCCACTCTCCATCCTTTGGCTGTGCCTCAGTCATTTTAATCACAATATTCATTGCTGTAGGCCCGGCATCGTTGGTAAGGTTTGTACCTATTCCAAATGACATTCCGATTTTATCACGGCAATGATCAGCAATGCGTGCGACTTTTTCATAGTTCAATCCATCAGAAAAAATTATGGTTTTGGTTCTGGGATCGATACCCATGCTGTTGTAATGCGAAATTACTTTATCGGCAAAAAGCAGTGCATCACCGCTATCGTGCCTAACGCCATCGAACAGCTTCGAAAACATTTTATCGAACTGTTTAAAGAACACTTCGGTAGTATAAGTATCAGATAATGCAATGCCCAAATCGCCACGATAAACGGCTACCCAATGCTCCAATCCTGTTGCATTGGCCATTTTAAAGCCATAACGTGCGGCATGAAACATAAACCATTCATGGGCATGGGTTCCAATAGGTTTTGTTTTGTGGATCATGGCCATATGTACATTGCTGGTGCCTATAAACGAACCATCTCCGTATTGGCTAAGTGCCTGGAGTACCAATCTATGGACCTGATAAGAGTACCGACGACGGGTACCAAATTCTGCTACTGTAACGCCTAAACGACGGTAGTTTTCGATCTTTTCTTTAGTATGGTTAATTACCTCGTCGTTAGAGATTCTTTGGGAATCATTAAGGACATAGAAGAGCTCACAAATGAGCGACATTAATGGTACTTCCCATAAAATGGTTCGGTACCACAGGCCTTCTACATGTACCTCAAGCTGATCTCCGTTTTGTGCAATGTGTACTTCTTCAGGATTGTAACGGTATCCTTCCAGAAAATCAAGATATACAGGATCAAGATACGGGCAATTTACCTGCAAAAAGTGTTTTTCTTCTCTGCTTATTTGTAATGTGGCCATTTCATTTACTGCCTCTCTTAATGCTTTTGCAAAACCATCAGGAAATGAATGTTTGCCCCGATTTATAAATGCATACCGTGCTTTTGCAGAAGGAAATAAACGGGTTACCCCCTGCTGCATGGTAATTTTATAAAAGTCGTTATCTAATATTGATGATAGTATTGGCAACGCATGTAATGACATATTAAGAGATATTTTTATGAACAAATAATTGGTTTAACAGAGCTTAATAACATTTCGTGCTCTTTGCCTTTTAATTTTATTGACCCAAGGGTCTCTACTATATAACTGCTGGTTAACTGAAGCTTATTTATGAGTTCTGAAGATGCAATTACCTCCTCGTCATACTGTTTACACATTCCCTGTATCCTGGAAGTTGTATTTAATACATCACCAGAATAGGTTATATCCCGCTTAATTATTCCTACTTCGCCTGCAACAACTTTACCGCAGTGGATTCCGGCTTTAAAGGTAGGCACCACACCGTAACGCTTCAGGTATTTATTTTTTATATTGTTAATGTAGGTCTTAATATCGAAAAAACACCGTACACACATGCTGTTTTCAATCCCGTCCTCATACTTCCAGGCCACAATAACTTCGTCGCCTGCATACTGGTATATCTCTCCCTTGTTGTCCAGTATGGGGTTGGTAATATCTGTAAAGAAGTCCTTAAGAAATTCATGGTACTTTTGATCACCCAATTGTTCGGCTATTGTTGTGGATGAATTGATATCGAGAAACATAAAAATGCGCTGTTCCTCTCTAGGAGTATTGTATTTTCCGCGTACAATGTTCCAGAACGTGCCATGGCCAAATTTGCTATTGATTTGCAGAAGCAATTGGGTAACAGCCACTACTATACCCCAGGCAAGACCATTTTTAAAAAGCCGGTGCGTATCCTGAACAGAAAAAATACGGAACAAGACGTTGATGAACAAAATAATAAGTACAAAAGATATCATTACCGCAAGTACGGTATAGCCGTAAGACTTGTCCTGGTACTTTACGTTTACAAAGAATACGAGCAAACTTCCGCCTAAAAGAGCGCCGACCAGCGCAGCAAACATGTTTCTAATAACCGATGAAAGAAAAGTATAGTCGGAAGATGGCCCCAATGAATTATTGGTATATAATATCATATGATCGTAAACGGCCATTATAAAGCCAATAATGAGCCATGCAATTATAATTATTCCAAGCTGCCTTAACTTATATTGTGTTCTGCGGTTCATGCTCTAATTTATTCATTTTTCCTGATGAAATTATTAGCATACTCTGACGGTGTTACCCCAAACTGCTTTGTAAATGCCCTACCTAATTGAGATTGAGAGGTAAAACCCGTTAAATCAGCTATTTGCTGGATTTTATAATTTGTTTCTACAAGTAGTTCTGCCGCTTTTTTAAGTCGTGTGATATTGATGAGCTCGTTTGGCGACAGGTTAGAGATGGACTTTATTTTGCGATAAAACGTGGCCCGACTCATGTTTAATGTTTCGGCAAGCTTATCTACATCCAGATCACGGTTTGCAATGTTTTTAAGGATAAAATCGTTCAGTTTCTCTAAAAGAATCTCATCAGGCTTAGTATGKGCAATGCTTTTTATATGAATTAAAGGCGACCTTACGAAGTAGTCTTTTAACTGATTTCTGTTGAATAACAGGTTTTGAATTTGCACTTGTAAATGCTGTGGTGAGAAGGGTTTCTCTATATATGCGTCGGCGCCTATTTCCAAGCCTTCTATCTTTGATTGAAATGCACTTTTTGCTGTAAGCAAAATAAGGGGAATATGGCTATAATCAAGATTGGTTTTTATCTGCCTGCAGAGTTCATAGCCATCCATAACCGGCATCATTACATCGCTAACGATCAGTTGCACAGAGTGCTCTTTTATCATGTCAAGCGCTATCTGACCATTAGCCGCAGTAATGCAATTGTACGTAGAGCTGAGTTCTTTAGCAATGAACTGGAGAATATCAGCATTATCATCAACCAGCAAAATCAGTGGTTTAGCTTCTTGAATTGTATTTTCAATTTCCGGGCTTACTTCCTGATAAACCGGGACGGTAATAATTTCCTGTTGAACTGACTTTTCTTCAATGGGTTCGTTAGTTGGGTAATAGGGCAATTTTACTTCAAACACATTCATTTCATTTTCATCGGCATGAAATGTTAAAGTGCCACCATGTAACCTGGATAAAGAGCGTGCAAGTGCCAAGCCTATACCTGTACCGATTTGATTGGATGTTTCCTTTAACCTGACAAAAGAATCAAAGATTCTTTCCCTCATTTCTTCCGGGATTAAAAAACCATCATTTTTAACCACTATAGCGTACTGGTTAGAGTCAGGATCAGTACTAAGCAGCAATATATCTACTCTTTTATCGGAATACTTAATGGCATTGCTTAGTAAATTGCTTAAAATTTTATTAAGTGCTTCGGCATCTGCTTTGCTATAAAACTCTGTGTGTGGTAAATTGAGTTGAAAGTGGATCTGCTTTTCTTCAGCTGCATTTTTGAACCTTAGGTAATGCTCTCTTAAGATTTCGCTGATGTTGCTTTTCATGAGGTTAAGGCTATATTCCTTAGACTCTATCTTTCTGAAATCGAGCAGTTGGTTAGTTAGATGTAATAGCCTGTCTGCATTTTTTTCCATCGTAAGCAGATAGTTAAGCACCTCTGGAACCGGGGCATATTTTTTTATGACTGTTTCTAATGGTCCTTTTATTAAGGTAAGTGGTGTTCTTATCTCATGTGTGATTTGCGTAAAGAATTCAATTTTAGCCTCATAAATTTCCCTTTCTTTTTGGTTCTCCAGCTGCTCTATCCGCCTCTTGTTTCTAAATTTAATTTTATTGGTGGTGTACACCACCAAAGCATAAACTGCAGCAATAAATAACAATAGATAAAACAAATAAGCCCAACCACTTAACCAGAATGGAGGAGATATTTCTATGATCAGTTCCCTTGGGGTTTCATTCCATACGCCACTGCTGTTAGCACCCTTAACAAGAAAGGTATATTTACCCGGGCTAAGCTTAGTATAGAACACCCTTCTGTTCTTTTTTAGATAGGTAAAATCTTTATCAACCCCTTCTAGCTTATATGCATATTCTGCAGTTTCATGATCGGTATACGCAAGTGCTGCAAAATCAATACTAAAGGTAGACTGATCATAATTAAGGTTGATTTGATCTGTATAGGATATTGATTTTTTAAGCGGAGAGCCTTCTGCATTGATCAACAATTCCTGATTAAATACCTGGAAGCCTGTAATGTAAACCTGAGGTACAATAGTGTTCTGTTTGAATTGTGAAGGGTTAAAGCTTACCAAACCATTTACACTACCAAAATAGATCTGGCCGCTGGCATCCTGAAATGACGAGTTATAATTGAACTGATCGCTCAACAATCCGTTGGCTGTGGTGTATACCCTTATTTTCTTTGTTTTGGGATTATAGCAGATTAGTCCTTTAGAGGAACTGATCCATAAATTACCTACCTTATCCTCTTCTGTTTTATAGAAAACATCGCTTGGGAAGCCATCCTTAGTGCCGTATCGTTTAAATGTTTTATCTACAGGATTGAATTGGTTTAAACCATTTTCCGTGGTCACCCACAGTGTTTTATCAGCAGAGATGAATACCCCGTTTACAAAGTTATCACTTAAGCTGTTTTCGTTTTGCGCAACATTTCTATAAAAACCATGTTTATTCGTTTTAGGGTTAAAATACAAAAGGCCACCGCTTATTGTTGCTGTCCAGATCGTGCCATCAGCATCTTCTGTAATCGCTGTATAATGGAAATTTTGCGGAACCTCTTTAATTAGGGTAAAATCCCGTGTGGTTTTATTATAACGATGCAACCCATCGGCAGTACCAACCAGAATATTTCCGGAACGGGTTTGATAAAAGCAATCAACAAAGTTACTTTTAAGCGCATTTGGGGCATCTCCTTTGTCGTAATGCCTGATTACTTTGCCCGATTTTATATCTAATATGTCCAAGCCCTGTTCGTAGGTCCCTATCCATAATTCGTCGCCGATGGCTTTTAAACCATGGATATTCGTATGAGCAATACTGGTTTTAGATCCATCAGGAATAAAGGCTGTGAAATCTCCATTGGGCGAAATCTTGTTTACTCCGGCATCTTCTGTACCCACCCATAAGTTCCCGAATTTATCGTTACAGATCTCGCGTATGGCACTTCCACTAAGTG